>CAZRWZ010000170.1:0-6191 GCA_964603745.1 uncultured Bacteroidaceae bacterium
AAAACAAAAAACCCTTAACTCGCTATGAATTAAGGGCTTTTTATTTTTATTGGCGGTCTGGACGAGACTCGAACTCGCGACCCCCTGCGTGACAGGCAGGTATTCTAACCAACTGAACTACCAAACCATTTTTAGAACTCTGCTTTTTCTTTAAAAGCGTTGCAAAGATAATTCATATTTTTAATTTGCCAAAAAAAACAAGAAAAATAATAAATAATTTTATTTACATTTATAATCAATTAATAATAAGCTAGGTAATGTTTACAATAAAAATGAAAATCATTTTTTATTAATAAAAAAGATATTATATTGCGTAAAATTTTAATAATTAAAACAAAATATCATGAAACGAACACTTTTTTTTATTTTATTTTTAAGTTTATTTTGTAATACTTATTCACAAACTACAATAAACTTAAGTTCTGGTGAATCTATAACTGATACATTATCTTGGTTGCAAGATAATCTTATAAATAACACTACTATTGTATTAGGTGCAGGTACTTATTCAGGCTTTACAATTCCAGAAGATTTAGGAACTGACACTAACAGAACATTAACATTTATTTCTGCTGATAATAATGCCAACAGTGTAACAATTATTGGAAACAATGGAGATCATGAGGCAATTCAGATTAAAGAAGGTTATATTACAATTAAAAATATAACAATTGATGGAACAAATACCAATAATGCTATTACCTTTTCTACGGAACAATTCCAAGGAGGGAACGAAGCTAAATCTTTATCACACACAGGTTATGTTACTATTGATTCTTGTACAATAATAGCACAAGCACTACAAACAAGTAAATTTGCAATAGAATTTAATGCAGCAATGCAATCATCAATAAATATAACAGACATTACAATATCTAATAATATTATTAAAAATGGAGATATTGGAATATATTATATCGACAACTATTCAGACTACACTACATTATCAAATTTTATAATATCTAATAATAAATTTGAAAATCAATTATCAAAAAATATCTGCTTTTATATTAATGAACAAAACGACAATGTTGAAGTGAGAGGTGTAAAAATAAAAGGTAATGACATGCAACTACCTATTGGCAGAGGAAATAATTATGGTGTTTCTTTACAAGGAATAAAAGCTACAACTGAATATGAGAATGTAATTTCAGGAAACAGAATATATCAAAACAATATAGATTCAGCAAACTATACAGCAATTAGTATTCAAAATTGTACAGCAGCAGAATCTCATACATCTATTACAAATAATTTTATAGATATTGAAAATACAGATAGCCTTATAACAGGAATTAATATTGATATGTGTGAATATGTAAATTTATTTCATAACACAATAAAACTAAAAGGAACAAAAACAACAGGAATTAGATATACAAGCCAAGTCATGAAAAGCAGAGCCTATGGTAATCTTATAATGAAAAATAATATAATTTATAGTGATAATATAGTATTTTATAACGTACAAGATATTTATGATGTAGAACTTAATAATAACTGTTATTTTTCTTTAGATACTAGCTCAATGTTTTCTAATCAAACAGAACTAAGTAGTCTTTTTCAATGGCAACAACAAACATATCAAGATACTAATTCATATATATTAGATCCAATGTTTGAAGAATTTAACAATCCAATGTTTAATAACGATACTTTAGACAATAAAGCCCCATTTACTTTCTTTGCAGAAGCTGATATAGATGGTTTTATTAGAACTCCCATATTTTGTGATGCAGGAGCAAAAGAAATGTTATTTATTAACTTAGGAAATGACAGCACAATTTGTTACGAAGATTCTACATTATTAAATATTCCTTCAGGAATGTATTCTTATACTTGGAGTACAGGTCAAGTTGACACAAATAATATATTGGTTTCTTCAGGAACTTATTCTGTAACTGTTCAAGAAATCGAAAAAGGAGCTTTTGGAGTAGATTCTATTAAAATAGATTATTATGCCGAATTGATACCTACAATAGAAGATTTAAAAAAACCTAAATGTTTTGGCGAAAACACAGGCTATATTGAATTAACAACAACAGGTGGAACAGTGCCATATTCTTATACTTGGCAAGGAGCATTTCTTGATACAAATAAAATAGAAAATCTTGTTGCCGGCGATTATTATGTAACAGTTAGCGATGTAAATAATTGTAATACAGTAGATACTTTCAATCTAGATCAACCAGAAGAAATAACAGTAAATTTCTCATCAGAGCCATTTTGTGGAGGCTGTCTTGGAGAAATAACAGCCGCAGCAACAGGTGGCTATTCTCCATATAATTATCTTTGGTCAACAAACGAATCAGGCGAAACAATAACAGACTTATGCTCTGGTGATTATACGCTAACTATAATGGACGATTCGCTTTGTGTTAAAACTTTTAATGATACAATTACTGAAAGTGAATTAGCTTATATTTCAGGTAACTTAGGATTTTCTTTAGGAAGCATTTTTTCTGGACATGCAAGAGTTGAACTTTACAAAGATTCAATTAATGGAGCATCAGAAATTGAATTTGTAGACTCTGTAACTGTTGAAGCAAATGGATATTTTGAGTTTTCAGATATAAATCCAGAATCATTTTATTTACGAGGTATAATTACTTCTGATAATAGTATTTATAGTAATTTATACACATCTTATTATGCTGATGGTGAACCAACAACATTGTGGCAAACAGCAAGTTTGTTAACAATGGAATGTGCTGATACTCTTGATAATATTAACTTTAATATATTTGAAGTTGCAACCCCTGTGGTTGGTACAGGAGTATTTTCCGGTAAAATTACATATAATAATGGTTCAGCAAAATCTTGTGGAGAACCAGTGCGTGGAGCAGAAGTTTTTGCAATGCAAGACCCAAATGATGAACCAATGGCAAATACCAGTACAAATAATACAGGAGATTGGGACATTAATAACATACCTATTGGTACAGGTTACAGATTAAAAGTTGATATCCCCGGTTTACCTCAGATATCATCTTACGAAGATTTAGAAGTAACTGGGTCAAAAGCAATAATTTCAAACCTTAATTTCTTTGTTGACACACTAACAGGTGGTGGTATTTTTGTTGATACTATAACAGCAATAGTTAATATAAACTCACAAAATATTGAAATTAAAACATATCCAAATCCTGTTTCTAATTATCTTACAATTGAAACAGAATTACAAAACAATATAGATATTTCATATCAAATTATTGATATAAACGGAAAAGAAATAATTACTACTGATATAGAAAATACAATAGGTAAATATCATAAAACCATAGATATGAGCTTATATAAATCAGGCACTTATTTTATTAAACTTAAATTTAATAAGTCTTTATATATTAAAAAGTTTGTAAAAAAGTAATATCAGCAATCCATATCTAAACACCAAACCACTATGGATTTAGTCCATAGTGGTTTGAGTATATAATGCCGTTATTTTTCCAAAAAATAAATTCATATAAATTCCCCAAAAGCTAAATGCATTAAGTATATTTGCATTAATTATTAAAATTATGATTACAAAATTTAAAAGAATACTTATTCTTGCTCCTCATACAGATGACGGAGAACTTGGTGCAGGAGGAACAATTTCTAAACTAATAGAACTAGGTGCAAATGTTTATTATGCAGCCTTTTCTACAGCAGAAGAATCTGTTCCAGATCATTTACCTAAAGATATTTTAAAGACCGAGGTTAGAGATGCAACAAAAAAATTGGGTATTAAAGAAGAAAATCTTAAAATTTATAACTATCGTGTACGAAATCTAAACTATAAACGTCAAGATATACTTGAAAACCTAATTCAGCTTAGAAACGAAATTAAACCTGATTTAATTCTAATGCCTTCGTTAAACGATATCCATCAAGACCACTTAACTATTGCACAAGAAGGTTTACGTGCTTTTAAAACAACAACAATACTGGGCTATGAGTTAATCTGGAACAACCTAACTTTTAACACAACAAGTTTTGTGAAATTAGAAGACAAACATATTAAAAACAAATTTGCTGCTTTGCAAAAATACAAATCGCAAAATAGCAGAGATTATATGTCAGAAGAATTTATATTTTCATTAGCAAAAACAAGAGGTGTACAAATTGGGCAAAAATATGCCGAAGCTTTTGAAGTTATAAGGTTAATTTTTTAATTTAAACTTTATGAATATAAAAGTGCAAGAGATATTAGACAAAATCAAACTTGTTGATTTTAAAGGCAATAACTCTATCGAGATATCAGAGATTATACAAATTGACACAGAAAATACAAAACAAAATATTTTGTGTTGGTGTAGCGATAAAAATAAAGAACTTCTTTTAAATGTAAAAGCAGGAACTTATATTATAAGTAAAAATATAGAAACAAATTATCTTAAGAATAATTGTAATTATATTATTGTAGATAATCCTAGAAGAACTTTTCAAGAAATATTGAGCATTTTTTTTATAAAAAAAACTAAAGCAAAAATATCTGCATCAGCAAAAATTGACAAAACGGTAGAATTAGGGAAAAATATTTTTATTGGAGAAAATGTTGTTATTGAAGAAAATTGCAAAATTGGTAATAATACTATAATTCAGCATAATACAGTAATTTTTAAAAATATAAATATTGGCAATAATGTTGTTATTGGAGCAAACAACACAATTGGAGGAATAGGTTTTGGCTACGAAAAAGATGAAAATAACGATTTTCAACTTATTCCACATATTGGCAATGTAGTTTTAAAAAATAATGTAGAAATAGGTAATAATACAACAATAGATCGTGCTGTTTTAGGTAGCACAATTCTAGAAGAAAATGTAAAAGTTGATAATCTTGTACATATAGCTCATGGTGTAAAAATTGGTAGAAACTCTGTTGTAATTGCTAATTCTATGATAGCCGGCAGTGTAAATATTGGAGAAAATACATGGATTGCTCCATCAGCTTCTATTTTAAACCAGAAATCTGTTGGACATAATTCTTTGGTAGGAATGGGGTCGGTAGTTTTAAAAGATGTTGGCAATAATGAAATTGTAGCAGGTAGCCCTGCTAAATTCTTAAAGAATATATAATATAAATGAATATTTTTTTGATAAATCATTATGCCGGCTCGCCCAAAATGGGAATGGAATACCGCCCATATTATCTTGCAAAAGAATGGATGAAATTAGGGCATAATGTTACAATATTAGTTGCAAATAATTCCCATATCAGACAATATAACCCTGAATTAAATTCAGATATTTTAGAAGAAGATATTGATGGAATAAACTATATTTGGGTAAACACTCCTAAATATAATGGAAATGGTTTTGGCAGAATTAAAAATATGTTTGCTTTTATAAAAAAGACAATGTACAAAGCAAGTTATTTTGCTAATAAATACAACCCAGATGTAGTAATTGCCTCATCAACTTATCCTAGCGATAATTATGTTGCAAAAAAGATTTCTAAACTTTCAGGAGCTAAATATATTTACGAAGTACACGACCTTTGGCCATTATCGCCTATGGAGTTAGGCGGCATGAGTAAGTTACACCCTTTTATTGTAGCTATGCAACATGCCGAAAGTTTTGCATATAGAAAAGCAGATGCTGTTGTTTCTATGTTGCCAAAAACGCAAGAACATATGAAATATCATGGACTTGATTTAAAAAAATGGCATTATATCCCAAATGGAATTGTTTTAAACGATTGGTTAAATCCCACAAATTTACCTGTTAAATTAACTGAAAAAATTAAAGAACTTAAAGTTAAGCACAAAACAATTATCGGCTACACAGGAGGACATGCTCCTTCAAATTCATTAACAACTCTTATAAAAGCCGCAGAACTACTTACAAATGAAAATAGAATTCATTTTTTATTTGTAGGTGATGGAATTGAAAAAGATAATTTAATATCCCAAGCAAAAAACCTTAATAATATTAGTTTCTTTGGTTCAATTCCAAAATTATCGATGCCAAAACTTTTAAAAGAAATAGATATAGCAGTAATAGGCTCTGTAAAAAGCAGCTTGTATAGATTTGGAGTAAGCCCAAATAAATTAATAGATTATATGATGGCTAAAAAACCTATTATTCAATATATTGATGCAGGAAATGATATTTTAAAAGAGGCTAATGCCGGTATTTCTGTTGAACCAGAAAATCCAAAAGCTATTGTTGATGCAATTAATAAGCTACTAAATACCCCTCAA
>CAZRWZ010000171.1:0-6031 GCA_964603745.1 uncultured Bacteroidaceae bacterium
CTACTTAAATCGTAAAAGAAGTTTTGAAAATTAGTTTTTCAACAAAAATTAATAGAAGTCCTCTTAACAATATTTTGCAAACAAATTTAGTTTTATTATCTTTGAAAAAGAATGAAAATTAATTAAAAAAGATGATTAGAATTATTTTGTTATTAGTATTTATTTCTTCCGAATTATTTGCACAACAAACAGAAATAAAAATTAATTTTAAAGGCACAAAAGACACTTTAGCAGTTTTAGGATACTACTATGGAAAAGATAAATACATAGAAGATACCACGGTTATAAATACAAAAGGCGAAGCTGTTTTTTCTAAAACGGATAAATATAACACGGGAATGTATTTTGTGGCATTACCACAAACAAGAAATATTTTTTTTAGTTTTTTAATAGGTAAGCAACAAAAATTTAATATTACGGCAGAAGTTACAGAAAATCATTTTAAAAATATAGGATATAAAAATTCTGAAATAAATGACCATTTTAATATTTTTAATGATAGTTTAAACAGTATTGGACGAAAATTTCAGAAATATAAAAGTTTATTTACAACCCCAAGTTTAGCAAAAGAAGAAAAATCTAGAATTAAAGATACATTAAAAAATATAACTGAAAACAAGAATATATTTTTAAGAAATGCGTATAAAACCGAAAAAAACACAAGCCTAAAAGCCATAATAGGTTTAATTATAGAACCCGAAGTGCCAAAAATTAACATTCCCGAGAATGTACAAAATAAAGATTCTTTTTTGCAAATGAAGCAATATTATTACTATAAAAATCATTATTGGGATAATGTTGATTTTGAAGATGAAACAATAATTCGCACAGCTTTTTTTATCCCTAAATTTGAGAAATACATATCAAAAATACTTATTCAAAACCCTGATACACTTGTAAACGAAAGCATTAAACTAATAGAAAAAGCAAGAGGGAATATTCAAGCATTTGCGTATATGATAAACTATATGCTAACCTATAATGAAAAAGTTAAATTTATGGGTATGGATAAAATATTTGTTGAAATTGGCAAAAAATATTATGTAAGCGGAGATGCTGTTTGGTCAGATTCTGCATACATAGCCAAAATTACAGAAAAAGTTTTTAGAACAGAACCAAATCTTATAGGACAAAAAGCACCTGCAATAAACGGCGTTTATAATTTGAAAAACAAACCAATTAACATGTACGATATTGATGCAGAGTATCTTATAATAATATTTTGGGAGCCATCTTGCGGACATTGCAAAACAGAAGTGCCTAAACTATACGAAATTTACACCGATTTAATTAAAAAAGGCATTGATGTTGAAGTAATTGCAATGCTTGGCGATAAAGACACCACAAAATGGCGAACTTTTATTAAAGAAAAAAACATAAAAGATTGGGTAAATGTTTGGGATAAAAATTGGAATTCAAATTTTAAGATTTTCTACGATATTTATTCCACACCAACAATTTATGTACTTGATAGAAAAAAGAAAATAATTGCAAAACGAATAACATCGGAGCAAGTAAAGGTATTTATTGAAGGAAAAGAAAATCAAAATAAAAAATAATTATATTTGCAAATATTCATAAAATTAAAATATATGGCAACAAGGTTTAATTTAAGCAAAATACTATTCTTATTATTGTTTTCTATATCAAGCATCACTTTCGCTCAAGAAAAATGGGAGTTTGCAAATTCAACACCTCGTGAAACAGTAAAATCGCATTTGTATTTTCTAGATAGATTACATTACGACCCAACAATTGCATCGTATACTTTAGGAGGAGATTTATCTCAAAAAGAAAAAATTACATTAGCTATTAAATTAAAAGACATAATATTAAAACACAAAATTAATATTAATGATGTTGTAAATAAAAGAAACTCCATAATATCAAGAAATAAATATGTTCTTTTTTCTGATATACCAGAAATTTATTTAGTTAGAAAAGACAAAAAATGGGTATACTCAGAAGAATCAGTTTCTTCAATAAATAAAATTTATAAAGATTACTATTTAAATATAGAAGTTGAAAACGATTTTCAATCAGAACTAAAAAAAGTAATTAAACAAAAACATGTTTCAAAGAAAAAAAGTAATGATACAACAAATACCGGTTTAGAAGAACAACCCGAAGATGATAATACAATACAATTAGATTTATCAACTCCATACAATACAATTGTAAGTCATTTAATTTTTCTTGAAGACTCTTTATATAGACCCGATATAGCTGCAAAAACTATTAATTTTAGTGGAACTGATACGATATATGCTGAAGAGTTAGCAATTAAACTTAAACAAATTTATCTTGGCTCTAATGCTCATGTTTTTGATATTAATGAAATTTCAATAGACACAAATTATATTGACTCTACAAGCCAAAAACATATTTATTATCCAAACCCCAATTACCCAGAATTATATTTAGAAAAAGTAGGAGATAAATGGTTGTATTCTAATTCAACATCAAAACTAATTAATAGTGTACACAAAGATATGTATAGCGAAGATGCCGAACAAATCTTTAGCTTTTCGGATAAATTTAAACGCTGGGCAGGTGTCGAAAGCAAAACATACATATACAAGCTGAAACTATGGCAAATTTATATGTTTCTATACTTTTTTATTATTTGGATTATACTTTTTTTAACCTGTGTATTCCCTATTAAATATATTATGATGCGTATATTAAAAAATAGTCGTTACAACAAAATAGTATATAAGTTAGTACGAGTTTTTGTTTTAACAATATTTTGGTATGCAACTAGAGCTTATTTACCCGCATTTGGTTTAAGTATGGAGCAAATGAGCACACTGCACAAATTCGTAAATGTTTTAATAATATTTAATGTAACACTATTAAGTATGTATATCGTAGATTTCTTAAAAATCAGATTTACAAATGATATGGTTGCAACTAGCACAAAAGGTTTGGTAATATTTATGTCTTTAATTGTTAAAACAATAATCTTTATAACAAGCTTACTATTGTTGATAAAAGCACTCGATTTTAATATTGTAAATGTACTTGCCGGATTATCAATCGGAGGTTTTGCCATAGCACTGGGAGCACAAGATACAATTAAAAACTTTTTTGGCTCTTTAATGATTTTTGCCGATAAGCAATTTTCTGTAGGAGATTGGATTTCAAATGACGATGTAAGTGGAACAGTAGAGGAAGTTGGTTTAAGAACAACTAAAATCAGAACATTTCATAACTCCGTTGTAGTAGTTCCAAATAGTCAACTTGCCGATAATAGTATCGACAATATGGGCAGAAGAACTTATAGACGATATAAAGGCGTTTTTGTAATAAAATTTGAAACACCTACCGAAAAAATTGAAAAATTTATTGCTAAAATTAAAGAAGAAATATCTAAAAGAGAAGATACAAGAAAAGATTTTTATATGGTTTATATGAATGATTTTTCTACATACGGAATGGAAATGTTAGTTTATGTTTTCTTTAAAGTGCCCGATTGGGAAGCCGAAATGAAAGGTAAACATGAGCTAATTACTAAAATACTCGATTTTGCAAGTGAACTTGAAATAGAATTTGCAATTCCCCCAAAATAATTGTAGTTTTTCACCTTTGTTAAAGTAATAATATAATGTGGTTTAATTGTTAAAATTATTTATTGATGAATTTTGAATACTTTGTTTTTAAGAATAATGATATCGAATCTGTTAAAGGAGATGTTGATATTAAAGATTGGTTGCATGAACTTAATTGGGTAATAATAAATTCTAACAACAGAAATGAACTTACAGAATATTTAAGCAAACTGAATATTTCGGAAGAATTAATGTTTTTTATTAATAATCCAGAAAAATCTCTTTTATCAAAATCTGATAGCAAATTAATAATACAAAATTTTTCTGTATTTACAGGTTCTGATAATCATGAACATGAATATATTACTTTAATAATTTATAACTCTGTAGTTATTAGTATTCTTCCGGAAAATATTAAAATAAATATAAAGCATTCTGAGTATTTAAGAGGACAGTTCTCTGATTTACGTTATTATTTTTTATATCTTATAGGAGGGCAATTATTAAACCAAAGTACAGTTAATATATCAACCTCTAGAAAAAGCTTTAAAGAATTGAAACAAGCAATGATAGATAGCCCTGGAAAGTTATCGTCAAGTAATGTGTTAGATCTTTTAAATAAAATTGGGCGTTTAAGTGATGTGATAGAAGATCAGTATGTAAGCTTCGATTTTTTTATTAAGATTTTACCTAATGTTAAACATGAATTTGATATAAAAAAATTGAAAGAAATTGTGAGTAGTTTATCTGAATTAAATCGAATGGCAGAGCGACTAGAGGATAATGTAGAATCTTTAAGAACACAATTTATGCTGATTCACCAAGAAGAATCTGCCAGAAAAATAAATGTATTAACAATTATTCAAGCAATATTTGTTCCTCTTACTTTTATTGCTGGAGTTTATGGTATGAATTTTAAGTTTATGCCTGAATTAGAAATACATAACGCATATTATGTTGTATGGGGTGTTTTTTTAGTTATAGCAATAATGTCTCTATATTTTTTCAAAAGAAATAAGTGGTTTGATTAATTATAGTTTCCTGATAATATGTATTTGGTTGATTAGATTATCTATATTTATTTAATAATTTCTAAATTTATATAGATATAATTGTTGATTTATATTAAAAAAAATGTATTTTTGCTAATTATTTAGAAACAATGTAAATAAAACATAATTGTAAATATATTTATTTTATGAAAAAGAATTATTTTAAAATAGTTATGATAATGTCATTTGTGGCATTAGTCTTATCATCTTGTAATGATGAAGAAGTAAAACAACAAACTCCACAAGAAATACCAGTTGTGAAAGTAATAAAACACGATGTGCCAATTTTTAGCGAATATGTAGGGCAAGTATATGGACAAAAAGATATTCCAATTCGAGCCAGAGTAGAAGGATTTTTAGAAAGTATAGAATTTCAAGAAGGTTCAAGAGTAGAAAAAGGTCAGCTTTTATATACTATTGATCCACAATCATTAGCAGCAGCAAGTAATGCTCAAAAAAGTCAAGTTACAGCAGCCCAAACAGAACTTTCTAAAGCACGTGCCGATTTAGATAGAATTAAACCTTTAGCAGCAACAAATGCTGTAAGTAAAAGTGACTTAGACGCAGCTCAAGCCGCATACGATAATGCAATGGCAAATTTAAATGCAGCTAAGTCAAATTTAAAATCATCAAATATTGATTTAAGTTATACTCAAGTAAAATCGCCAATAACAGGTGTTATTGGAAAAACAATGGCAAGAGTAGGCGAGTTTGTTGGAAAAGACCCAAATCCAGTAATATTAAATACAGTTTCTAAAACAGATACAATTATTGTAAAATTTTCGGTTACAGAAGCACAATTTTTAACTATTGCTAAAAGGCGCATAGAAAAAATTAATACTGGAGAAATAAAAGATCATTATGATCATGCTGATTTAGGTGTTCAACTAATGTTAGCAGATGAATCTATTTATGATTTTCCGGGAAAGATTGACTTTGTAGATAGAAATATTGATGAAAATACTGGCTCTATTTTAGTTCAAGCAAGTTTTCCAAATCCTAATGGATTATTACGACCAGGAATGTACTCAAAAGTAAATGTGCAAACAGATATGGCAAAAAATGCAATAATTATACCTCAAAGATGCGTTATTGAACTACAAGGGCAATATACAGTTTTTATTGTAAATGATAGTAATAAAGTTGTTAGTAGGCCTATTACTATAGCATATAAGTCGGGTGATTTAGCTGCAATTTCTGAAGGCTTAGAACAAGGAGAAAGAATTGTTATTGATGCTCTACAAAAAGTACAGACTGGTACACTAATAAATCCAAAAGATACTACTTTTACAAGTAAAACATTTCCAAAGTACAACAAGTAATATTAAAATTTGTAAATAATTCAACTTTACATCAATAAATTATAAAAAAATAAATTATGTCAGAAAGTAAAGGAAACTTTTTTGTACACAGACCAATTGTAGCAAT
>CAZRWZ010000172.1:0-6020 GCA_964603745.1 uncultured Bacteroidaceae bacterium
TTCTAGCACACTTCATACACCTTTTGCTTTCAGGAACAATTAAAATTCTACCCAATGCTATCTTGTTGCCACAAACTACACATTTACCAAAACTTGGCAAATCAATTTCGTTAATTATTATTTTTAATGCTTTATATCGTTCCTCTTGCTTCTCAAGTGCAGCAAGGTTTACACTACGGTTATTTATCGCATCCATACGACTAACCCTGCCAATAGCACAATCAGGAGCAATTGGTTTGGTTAATTCCTTTAACTCCTCTATTTCTTTTTTTAATACTCCAATTTTTTTCTTTACTTCGAGTTTTAAGTCCGCTTTATTTAATTCTTTCATTACAATATTTTTTTTAATCAATTATAAATGTGTGATTGTCAATCTTTATAGTTCAATCGCATATCATTAAGCTTGTTTTAAAATTTAAAGCCTAAATATATTAAAACTTTTGGCATTATAAATTAAGATTTATTTAATTTTGCAGCCGCAATGAATTTTAATAGACATTTAAAACGGTTTTTAAAGTGGAGACTACGCCACCTTAGTCATAAGAAATTAATTATGATGCTAAGTGTGTTGGTAGGTTTCCTCACTGGTTTGGTTGCTGTAATTATTAAATATTTAGTGCATTTTATTAAATATCTGCTAACTTCCGGATTTGTTAAAGAATATGAAAATTTCTTGTATTTCTTGTATCCAGCAATAGGTATTACACTTTCTATAATTTTTGTTCGCTATATTATCAGAAATCATGTAGAACATGGTATTCCTAGCGTATTATATGCAATATCTTCAAGTAGAGGGAAAATTAAAAGACACAATCTTTTCTCATCAATAATAACATCTGCATTTACTGTTGGTTTTGGTGGTTCTGTAGGTTTAGAGGGTCCTACCGTTGCAACAGGTGCAGCATATGGCTCTAATTTAGGTAGATTATTTCATCTTAATTATAAACAGTTAATTCTACTTTTAGGTGCTGCTTCGGCAGGAGCAATGTCTGCAATTTTTAAAGCTCCTATTACCGCAGTGGTTTTTGCAGTTGAAGTAATAATGATTGATTTAACTGTCACATCAATTGTGCCACTTATACTAGCCTCTTTAAGTGCTGCTCTAACATCAATAATATTTTTGGGTGTTGATGTAATTTACAAATTTGAGGTAAAAGATAAATTTATTTTTGCCGATATTCCATACTTTATTTTACTAGGTATTATTGCAGGTTTTGTTGCAGTGTATTTTACTAGAACTTATATGTTTGTTAATAATACTTTCGAAAAAATAAACAATACATGGCTTAGAATTGGAATAGGAGGAATGATACTAGGTGTTTTAATTTTTCTTTTTCCATCGCTATATGGCGAGGGTTACGAGGCAATAAACATGGCTCTTAATGGAAATTTTGAACATTTATACAATCACAGTATATTTTTTGAATATAAAGATAATTTTTATATCATTTTAATACTTTTTGCTGTAACTCTGCTTTTTAAAGTTATTGCAACTGCTACAACTTTTGGTGCAGGTGGTGTTGGTGGTATTTTTGCACCATCGCTGTTTTTAGGGAGCAACCTTGGGCTTGGCTTTGCAATGTTTATTAATCATTTTGGTAATAACTTTGGGTTGAAAACTTTATCTCTTTCTAATTTTGCATTTGTTGGAATGGCAGGTTTAATTGCCGGAAATCTTCATGCACCTTTAACAGCAATATTCTTAATTGCTGAAATAACAGGTGGTTACGAGCTTTTTATGCCATTAATGATTGTGTCTATTGTGTCGTTCTTAACAGTTAAGTTGTTTCAAACAAATTCTGTTTACACCATTCAACTTGCAGCTCGTGGCGAACTTATGACACATCATCAAGATAAAAATATTCTTAAAATGATGAGTATTACAAAACTTGTAGAAAAGAATTTTATCCCTGTAAATATTGATAATTCGCTTGGCGAATTGGTTAAGGTAATTTCTGTATCAAGCAGAAATATATTTCCTGTAATAGACGACGATAACCATTTTATGGGTGTAGTTTTGCTCGATGATGTTAGAAACATTATGTTTAAACCAGAACTTTATGAAAATACTTATGTGCATGATTTTATGGTAACACCCTCAACTAAAGTAGATTTAGACGATAACATGCATGATGTTGCCGATAAATTTCATAAAACAGGAATGTATAATTTACCTGTTTTAAATAATGGAAAATACGTAGGTTTTGTTTCTCGTGCTAATGTTTTTTCATCTTATCGTAGAAAATTAAAACATTTTTCTGAAGATTAATACAAAACAGGAAACTTTTCAGGATTATTTTCGTGCATCATTTCATAAACAGTTTCAAAAACATTTTCGGCATTTGGATTTGAAAAATAATCGCCATCAGTGCCATAAGCAGGGCGATGTTCTTCGGCTGTTAATGTTTTTGGTTGGCTATCTAAATAATAAAAAGCACCTTGTTCTTCAACAACTTTTTGCATCATATATGCTGTTGCACCGCCGGGTACATCTTCGTCAAAAAACAGAACTTTTCCTGTTTTCTTAATACTTTCTAAAATAGTATTATCAATATCAAAAGGCAAAAGTGTTTGAACATCAATTAGTTCTACCGTAATATCAAATTCTTTTAGTTGAGATATTGCATCTTGTGCAATTCTAACACACGAGCCATAAGTTACAAGTGTGATATCCTTACCTTTTTCTAAAATTTCGGGAACACCAAGAGGTACATTATATTCCCCAATATTATCAGGCATTTTTTCGTGCAAACGATATCCGTTAAGCGGTTCAATAACAAGTGCAGCATCTTCGGCAGCAAAAAGAGTATTGTAAAAACCTGCGGCTTGTGTCATGTTTCGTGGCACACAAACATAAACGCCACGAATTGAGTTTATTACCATACTAAGAGGTGAACCCGAATGCCAAATACCTTCAAGACGATGACCACGAGTACGAATAATAACAGGTGCTTTTTGCCCACCGGCAGTTCTCCAATGTGTTGTTGCCAAATCGTCGCTAAGTGTTTGTAGTGCATACATCAAATAATCAAAATACTGAATTTCTACAAGAGGACGCAAGCCACGCAAAGCAACACCAATACCTTGTCCTAGTATTGTAGTTTCACGAATACCTGTATCGCCAACACGCAATTCGCCAAACTTTTCTTGCATTCCTTCCATGCTTTGATTTACTCCACCAATTTTTCCTGTATCTTCGCCAAAAGTGAGGATTAACGGGTTTTTCTCAAATAAAATATGAAAATTATCTCGTAAAATTTCTCTGCCTGCAACAGTTTTAGAATTTTCTGAAAATTCGGCAGAAATATGTTTTACTTTTAAAGCAGAACTATCATCTTCTACATATAAATATTTATGATAACGTGGGTTTGTTATAGCGTAGTTTTCTTTTAACCATGCTTTTAGTTCGTTATGTAATGTTTGTTTAGACATGCAGCCTGAGCAAACATTACGCACAATTTTTTTTGCCGTACTAAATAAATCTTTTTTAGTTGGTGTTAAAATTTTTCTTAAATCATCGGCATAATCATCAACTTTATCGTTTTGTTCTTGCAAAACACATTTGCAACTGCGATTATCAACAATTTTCAGAAGTTTTTCCTTTTCATCTTTTATTGGCTCAATAAACTTTTTCCAAGCAGTTTTTTTTGCCTCTTTTGCTTTTTCAAGAGCATTTTTTTCTATTTCGTTAAGTTCGTTTGTGTCAGCAATTTTACTCTCTATAATCCATTCGCGCATTTTTTTTATTGGATCAAAATTTATTTCAAATTCAAGACGTTCTTTTGTTTTGTATCTTTCGTGAGAACCAGAAGTTGAATGCCCTTGCGGTTGTGTTGCCTCTGTTACATGAAATAGCACAGGGACTTGCTCTGTTCTACATTTGTTAATTCCTTCGGCATACATTTTTATTAAATTAGGATAATCCCAAGCTTTAGCTTTGTAGATATAAAATCCTGCTTTGGTTTTTGTCTTTTCAAAACCGCTAAGTGCTTCAGAAATATTATCTTTTATGGTTTGTAAATGCCGAGGAACCGATATTCCAAAACCATCGTCCCAAACAGATATTGCTAGCGGAACTTGCAAAACTCCCGCAGCATTTAATGTTTCCCAAAAGTGCCCTTCTGATGTAGAAGCATCGCCAATTGAGCCAAAAGCAACTTCGTTTCCTTTATTGCTAAATTGTTTAAATTTATGCAATTCTTTGTTTTCTCTAAAAAGTTTTGATGCCCAAGCTAAACCCAGTAAACGAGGCATCTGCCCTGCCGTTGGCGAAATATCTGCCGAAGTATTTTTACTTTTTGTTAAGTCTTTCCACTTTCCGTATTCATCAATAAAACGGTTGCCAAAATGGTTGTTAAACGAACGACCACCGTGGCTTGGAGTATTTTCTATATTTGTATCACCAAATAATTGAGCAAAAAATTCTTCTGCCGAAAAAACATCGGCAGCCATCATCCAAGTTTGGTCTCGGTAGTATCCCGAACGCCAATCGCCATTTTTAAATTGTTTTGCCAAAGCTATTTGTGCAATTTCTTTGCCATCGCCAAATATCCCGAATTTTGCTTTGCCTGAAAGCACTTCTTTTCTTCCTATTGTTGATATTTGTCGTGATAGGTTTGCAAGTTCGTAATCGGCAAGTATTTCTTTTTTAAAATCGTTGTATGATATGTTGTTTACTTGGCTCATAATTTTTTATTTTTCACAAAGTTAATTAAAATCGTTCTAAATAAAAATTAATAGGTATTAAATTTTTATTGGTCACAAATGTAGTTAAAACTATGCACTTTTAGTGCATTTCGCTTTCAGCTTATAAAAAGTAAAAAGATATTAGAGTTTAGACCTTAGATTTTGTTAATTCTTAATTAGTGTCTGTCTATAAAGTCCGATTTCTGCGTTGTTGCTCAAAATTTAAATACTCAAATACCTTAGTATTCTGCGGTTTGAATTTCTCATTTTCAATTATCCGGTTTTATAAAATCAACTTGAGTTTCAGTAATAATATCTGCAAAGTTGTAATTTATTTCGTCAAGAGCAGAGTGGACTTCTTCTTCTGTATCGGCAGTTAAAATTTTTAACCGCAAGGGTTTAATTCCGGGAATACCTTTAAAATAATTTACATAATGTCGTCGCATTTGCACAACAGCTGCTCTAAATGGTTTCATTTCAACAGATTTTTCGAAGTGAAAACGTGCTATTTCAACTTTTTCTTTTACTCTTGGCTCGGGCAATAATTCGCCTGTTTGCAAATAGTGTTTCACTTCTTTAAAAATCCAAGGTCGCCCAATTGACGAACGCCCAATCATTATTGCATCAGGTTTATAAGTGTCAAAAACATATTTTGCATCTTCGGCTGTGTTAATATCTCCGTTGCCAATTATTGGGTAAGTTAATTTGGGGTTTGATGTAAGTTTCTTTGTGTAAGACCAATCGGCTCTGCCGCCATAAAGTTGTGATTTTGTTCTGCCGTGTAATGTTAGTGCTTGCATTCCTGTATCTAAAAGCTGTTCGGCAAGTTCTTCTATTACAATTTCTTGCGAATCCCAACCTAAACGGGTTTTTACTGTTACTGGAGTTTTTACTGCTTTCACTACTTTTTCGGTAATTTCTAAAAGCAAAGGAATATCTCGCAACAAACCCGAACCTGCTCCTTTATTTGCAATTTTTCTTACAGGGCAACCAAAGTTTAAATCAATAATTTCGGGATTTGATTGTTCGGCAATTTTTGCTGCCTCAACAAGCGAATCTATATTTTTACCGTAAAGCTGAATTGCTACAGGTCGTTCATCATCAGATAGTTTAAGTTTTTGTAAGCCTTTTTTTCCTCCGTGAATTATTCCATCGGCAGATATAAATTCGGTGTACATTAAATCTACTCCGTATTGCTTACACAAAAGACGAAAAACGGGGTCTGTTACGTTTTCCATAGGTGCTAAAAATACAGGATAATCGCCAAATTCTATATTTCCTATTTTAAAACTCAAATTAAGATTTTATAATTTTTGCAAAAATAGGGTTTAATT
>CAZRWZ010000173.1:0-5991 GCA_964603745.1 uncultured Bacteroidaceae bacterium
ATATGCTAATTTTGCGTATATACTCATTTTTTTATCCTCCTATTATTACAAGGTAAGTAATTATAATAAAAAACACTATATGTAACATATATGCCTGACCATTACCGCTATATATTCTACGAGTAAATCCGGCAGTATCGTGTAACATATCAGTTACTCTTGTCCAAAAAGTTTCAACTAAAGGAATTGTAGCTACCCACATTGCTTTGTATAAACCTTCAAAAGCATTGTATGCTACGTGAGTAGTTTCTGGACGTTCTGGACGTTCACCTGAATATGTTATATCAAATTGTTTAACTTTGTGTGCTTTACGTGTTGAAAGCATTAACCAAATTAATACAGTCATAAATGTTCCACCTATTGTTATTCCGATTAAAGAACCTGACCATTGTCCATATTTACTAAATGCAGTTCCTCCGTCCCAGATTAATTGTCCGTCAGGGAAGAATTGGGCAATAATATCTCCTAATGGTTGAAGTATCCATTGTGGTTTTGCTGCATATACCATTAAGCCTGCTATTAGGGTATATATAGGTATTAAGAACCAAATAGATATTTCTTTTACTGTACGGTGATTATCTTTTAATTGTCCTAAGAAGATGGTATGAATTAATCTCCATAAATACATAAATGCTAAAATACCGGAGAAAGAAAACAATGCACCTTGTAGATACCAACCTTTGTCTAATATAGCATTATAGAATAACCATTTTCCTGTAAATCCTGACAAAGGAGGTACACCAGAAAGGGCTATAATACCAATCATTACGGCTACAAAAGCTAAAGGCATTCTTTTTATTAAACCTCCCATTTCATACATATTGTGTGTTCCTACTCTCATTACAACAGCTCCAACTGTTAAGAAAAGTACTGCTTTGTATAAGAAGTGATTTACAACATAAGAGAATCCTGCTAACCAACCAAGATGTGTCATCATTGCTAAACCAAAAACGATATAACCTAATTGACCTATTGAAGAGTATGCTAATAATCGTTTAGCATCTTCTTGGAAAATTGCCATAAGGTTACCAACAAATGCTGTTATTGCACCTAACCAACCTAAGGCATAAGCTAATTCTGAGTATTGATTATTGTTTCCGCCCATTCCAATTAGAGCTAAAACTACTCCAAATACACCTGCTTTAAGTAATATTGCTGATACCATAGGCGAAACATCTGATTCTGCTTCACCGTGTGCACCTGGTAACCATATATGCAAACCAACGGCTGCTGTTTTTGTTAAAAATCCTAATATTAATAGTGCATAAGCCCAATATGGAATATATTGTATTCCGTTTATTATGTCCATTGATATGTTATCTTGACCATAAGCGGCTATTCCTAATCCTGTAAGTATAGCGTAAGCTCCACCAATTGAAAACAACATATAACTTAATCCGTGTGGCATTGAACGCTTACCTCTAATAATTAAGAAGTACGAACCTGCTGTCATTAACTCCCAACCGTAGAAAAATTCTAATGTTGTGTGGGCTTCTAATATTGCTGTTAAACCGGCATACATTAGAATTGCTACCGGATAAAATCCAGCTCTTGTTCCTTTGTATGCATAACCTGCTATTAAAGCAAGAATACCTCCAAGCATAAATATTGCTTCAAATATTAATCTAAGATTATCTAAGTCGGGATAAATAAAATAGAAATAGATAGCCATTCCTGCTATTGCGATAGTATTTTTTATAAATACAGGTAAGAAATCTAAAGCTAATAATAAGCCAACAAATGCAAGTGGTATAAAAGATACGTTTGTGAAAATTTCTGTAGACATTGCTGTGTAATATCCTGCAACATATAAACCTATTGCAACAATCCATACAGGAATAATTTTATGTATTTCAATTTTAAATACCTCTAATTGCTCATTATCTTCTTTTATTGCATATCCAAACCAACGGAATAAATATACGGCTTCCATCATAGAACCAAAAAGAATTGCTATAACCCAAACAATGTTGTTTGAATTAATTAGTTCCATTACCAATGTCCATTTTGCAAAGAATGATGGAAATGGAGGAAAACCAATTAAGGCAAAAATAAATGTTCCCATTAAGAATAGGAAGAATGGTTTTTTACGAATTACTGCCCAAGATTTTAAGTTTTTTGCTCTAACAATTCCTGATAACCAAAATAAACCTGCTTTTGCAAAATAATGTGAAATTAAAATACCAAAAGCGATATATGGAGTTTGCTCTCCCAAAATATCTTTAAATCCAAGAATTACCATTAATAAACCTACTTGACCTATTGAAGAATAACCAAGCATTCTTCTTGTGTTTTCTTGTTTGATACCGAGTAAATTACTTCCTACAAATGTAACTATACCAATTAACGAGATATAATAGTTCCATTCCGGACCAGCAATTCCCATTACTTTATATAAAACATAGAATGATGATGTTGCAAGGGCAGCAGAAATAACTGCTGAAAGACCGGGGTGAGAACCGTCATATACGTCAAGTCCCCAACCGTTAGCGGGAAATGGTTTAAGTTCTAATATTATTGCAATCATTATTAAGAAGATTACAATAGTTCCACCCTTAATGGTTGAAAAATCAATTGCGATATAATCATCAATATTAAGTGTTCCTGTTAGATAGTATGTAAATATTATACCTATTAGTAATATACCTGAGATAATACTTGTTGCAAGAACATATTTGAAACCGGCACCCATTGAGCGAGTTCCTTTTTCAAGTAATATTAATCCTGCTACTGCAATACTTGCTATTTCAAGAAAAACAAATAGGTTAAAAATATCTCTAGTCATAACAGTTACGTTTAATGCCATAATAAGTATGAGATATACTACCTGTGCATTAGAGCCTCTGTTTTTTAAACTATTAAACATATAAATTCCACCTAATAAGCCAATGGCATTAATCATAAGGGTAATTACAGATTCGTAATATCCCATTAAAATGTTAATTGAAAAAGGTGGCTTAAAACCTGCTGTGAATACATAAGGGTTAGCAGGAGTTTCACCAAAAGTAAATGCTGAGAACCACTGATATGAAATAAAAGTCATAAAAGCAATTGCTGCAAGTACTAAACCTCCGGTAAAGTTCCTACCTAACTTATTTAAAACTCCGATTGCGAAGCCAACTCCAAGAGCTGTTGCTACAATAAATATAGGTGTTACCATTTTAAATCATTAAATTTATTAATTTCTAAAGTTTTTTTCGCAGTAAATAATTTCATTGCATATGCTAGCATAAGAGCTGTTACTCCAAATCCGATAACAATAGCAGTAAGCACTAATGCTTGAGGAACGGGGTCAACAATTGAGTTAACTACATTATGATTTTCTAATTGTGCAACAGAATTATCAATGATAGGTGCTGTTTTGCCTACAACATAACCTAAGCTAACTATTGATATATTAATTCCTGTATCTAAGATAGAAAAAGCAATAATTATTTTTATTATGTTCTTTTGGGTTAATAATCCCCAAAAGCCAACTATGATAAGTATAAAACCTATTGCTAAGCTGATATGTCCTAATTCAAAATATTCCATATTATAACTCCTTTTGTGATTTTTGATATTTATTAAGAATATTAGATATTTCGGCACCTACTTTTAGTCCAACTAAACTGTATATTATAGGTATTGCTCCGGCACTAAAAAGTGTTCCAAATTCGCCTAAACTGTTTTCGCCAAATATTTTATTATCTAAAAATCCGCCGGCTAATACTATTCCTAAAATCCCTATTAAAACAAAAGAAACGCCTGAAATACTTTCAACCCAATGAATTACGGTTTGGTTTATTTGAATATTTGGATTTGCCATTATCATTAATGCAACACCTGTTGCTATAATTGCTCCTCCTTGAAAACCACCTCCGGGTGTTAAATGTCCGTTAATAAACACATAAATTCCAAACATAAACATTATGGGTATTAATACTTGAGATGCTGTAACGAGCAATTCTGATGTATCTCTGTGTAAAATTTTTGTTTCTTTTTCTTCATCTTTAAGCTTTAAGAAGAAAGCTATTATTGATGCTGTTAAGAATAAAATTGTTACTTCACCTAATGTGTCAAAACCTCTGTATGTAACAACTATTGCGGTTACTAGGTTTGGTGCACCAACCTCTGTTGCTCCGTTTTGGGCAAAATGTTGTGCTATACCTGTTAGCTCAGTTCTTGCTTCATATGCTGAATAAACATTATAAAACATATATGCAAAAACTGCTAAAACGATTGCTATTAATATATTTCTAAGCATTGGTTCTCTTTATTTTATTTAATACATAAAAGAATATCAATGTTGATAATCCACTACCAATTGCTGCTTCTGTCATAGCAACATCTGGTGCTGCCATTAATAAGTATAATACAGATGCAAACAAACTTACAACTCCGGCAGCAATAACTGCTACTGAAAGTTTTTTATTGTGTATAGCTATTAAAGCAAGTACAATTGATACTATGCCTAATATTATTGCTATACCTATAAATACAATTTCTTTATTCATTTTCAGGCTCCTTTACTACTTTATTATCAATATCATCTTTAAGCATATCTACTTTAGTAAGTTTCGATAATGGAAACTTCATAAAATAAGCAGCTCTCATTAATACGTGAGATGATACTGGGTTTGTTAATAAAATAAACACTACTAAAATAATTGTACGTCCTAACCAATTTTCGTTAGTGAACCACATATCGTATTTTAATAGTGCTATACCAATAAATGATAGAATAGCTCCAAAAGTTGATGCTTTTGTACCAACTTGAACTCTGTTATACACATCGGGCATACGCAACAATCCTATTGCTGAAACCAATAATGATAACGCACCGCTTAAAAGCACAATTGCTCCTATTAATTTTATTATCTCCATAATTACAAGCCTTTTTGTATATATTTAGCAACTACTATCACACCCATAAAACTTAACAATCCATATACAATGGCAACATCCATGTATATCATTCTATTGGCAATTAAGGCTATCACTCCAATTATTGCTAAAGAAGATATTGTTAAAGAATCGAATGCAATAACTCGGTCAACAACGCTAGGTCCTATAAAAAATCTTACTAAACCCAGTAACATAGCTATAGACATTATGCCTACAGAAATGTAAATTATTAAATCAATATTAGTCATACAGAACCTCCAAGTATTTTTCAAATTTTGCAATTAGTTCTTCTGTAGCTTTCTCAACATCATCAGTTTCAGTACTGATCCAATGAATGTAGAAGCTATCCTCTTCTACCTGTAAGGTAAAAGTTCCGGGTGTTAAAGTAATTGAATTAGCAAGGATTAGTCTTGCCATTTTTGATTTCAATTTTGTTTTTACTTTAACAATACCAGGATTGATTGGTAAACTTGGGGATAAAACCCGCCTTGTAACGTCAATATTTGCTTTTATTAACTCTATTAGAAAAACAAACAAATAAATAAATGTGTAGATAAATGCTTTAGGTGTAAGATTAATACTTGTAAATAATTCGCATTTAGAACAGAATACTATACTTATTATAAGAGAAAGTACTACTCCAATCGCAATGTTTACAGGATTAATAGTCCAATTAAGCAAAAGCCACGCAATCATCATTACAACAAATGAAACAAATAAATTTTTAGCTTTCATTACTATTTTTTAAAATTTTCGGAACAAAGATAGCAATAGTTAATTATGTAGAATAATATATGTTATTGTTTAAAATTATTCTAAATTCATTGTGTTTTTTATTGTATTGATTGTGTTTGTTTTAGCTAATAAAAAAGAGTGTAATAATGTTGCATAACATAAATATTTGATGTTTTTTTTACTGTTATAAATCTTAATCAATAAATTGTAAATTTATTAGCAAGAGTGTGTTTATAAAGTCCGATTTCGGCGTTATGCTTGTTTTAAAAATGGTCATTTACATATGTAAACTCACATTTTTTTAACCTACACACGCCCAATGTCATTAAGTTAAGGATATTGTCGTCATTGCGAACGAGGAACGAGTTC
>CAZRWZ010000174.1:0-5973 GCA_964603745.1 uncultured Bacteroidaceae bacterium
AAAAGGTCTGCCGATAAATTCAACAGACCCCTTTTAAGCTTATTTTATATTCAATAATACTATCAAATAGCGTATAAAATATTTATTTTTTTGCATTTACAAGACTATTAAAATACATTGCAAACGAACGATATAGAAAGTGTGTCCATTTCCCGAAAGGTACTATAATAACAGCCCATTGAACTAAAACAGTTAAATGCACAAGATATAACCAAAAATTATTTTCTAATAAATTGGTATCAATAAAAATTCTAACAACAAAAGCAGTTAAACCCATTAAAAACAACCATATAACAAAAAACCAATCGCTTGGGTGAGATTTAGCACTAACTTCTTTTGTTTTATTAATTCTTTCGAACATAAAAATAAATGTTACCAAAAATATAATAACACTTTCTATGTATCCAAGAATAATAACAAAACTATTTGTTGTACCAAACCAATCTAAAAAAACAGTAGTAAATAGCAAGGATAAATAACCTATTACTAAAATTAAATGTTGAAACCAACGAACTTGATTATCATCGCAACCCAATGCACGTTTTTGTGTAAACATATGAACAATCAGTTCCCATATTTCTGAAAAATATGTTCCAATTTTTACATTATGTTTTGGTTTAATAACTGTTAAGTACCACATACGGATTATATTAGGCAATAATATAAAAGAGAAAACGCCTGCTATTGCAAACATCTCAAAATAATGACCATAGTGCATAATAGTTTCAATATTAAAATTTTCTTGATAAGCAAAAAACATTACTCCAACAAAAGTTAATACAAAAAACAAAATAGTTATAGGTAGCGAACGGTATAACAAACCTGACAAACCTGTCCAGTCGTATTTAGATGTTAGCCAACGTCTTAACGACATCATTAATTCTCCTGGGTCGGCTTGGCGAGGGCAAGTAGCAGTACATTCGCCACAATAGTAACACAACCAAGGTTTTAGCGAGGTTTCTATATCGCTTTCTAATCCTAACACGCTATATCGTACCATTTCACGTGGAAAAGAATCGTCTTCGGTAGATAAAGAACAAACTGCTGTACAATTTCCACAATTGTAACAAGCGTTTAAATCAAATGCTCCGTAGTTTTTCAGGTTTTCTGAAAATTTTGGATTTATTGTTGTAGCCATTTCTTACTTTTTTAAATCGTAAATATAATATTCGTCCATATCATCAATACCTATTTCTATAATTTCGCCATATTTTCTTAGCGACATTATATTATACATTAAAACAGATTTCTCTAGTTTAGTGTCTTCGGCTAATTGAGGAATGGTTTTACTTCCTTCTTTTAAACTTGCTTTAATTATTTTTTTAATTTTCACAAATTCTTTACGCATTTCAGATGCAATTTTAGAAGGTTCTCGCTTCTGTTTCATTACATCAATAGTTTTATCTTCTTTCATTTGTATAAAAATTTAACAAGTTTATATTTATTTAGCAACTAAAGCATTAATCATAGATTCCATTTCTGCATTAGTAAAATTACTTAAATCTATAGCATCAGTAGGGCATACAGGTAAACACATACCGCAACCTTTACACGATGATATATTGATTTTTGCAACTTTTTTACCATCTACATCTATTTGCGTAATAGCTCCAAACGGACAAGCATCTGTACATTTATCGCACCACTCACAAGCATTGGTATCAACCGAAGCAAGAATTGGTTCTAATGATATTTTACCTTTTGATAAAATTGAGTTAGCTTTTGATGCTGCTGCAAGAGAAGAATTAAGCGTTTCTAAAATATTCTTAGGTGCTTGCGATGCTCCTGCAATCATAACTCCATCAATAACTGTTTCAACAGGTCTTAATTTCATATGAATTTCATTAAAAAATCCGTCACGTCCTTTTGGGATTTTTAGTAAATCGCCAATAGCATTATCTTTTCTAGGAACCATACCTGTAATAAGAACTACTAAATCTACTTGTGCTTCTACTTCTTTATTAAAAGTTAAAAAATCGTGAACTTTAACATAAGTTTTTCCTTTTCGTTCTTCAACTTCGGGCAAGCCTTCTTCGTAAGATTGAATATAAATATCTCCCATTTTAGAAGATTCTTCGTAATAAATTTCTTGTTTTCCGTATGTTCTAATACCTCTGTTAAAATGGAAATTATTAATATTATCGTATTTCTTTTTTACTCGTATTGATGTGTGAATTGCAGAAGTGCAACAATATCTTGAACAATATTGATTGCCTCCCTCGCCTTGGCGAGAACCTACACAATATATATAAGCGATATTATGAATTGTTTTACCATTAAACTTTAATACTTTATTATTGTCTTCATCAATAATTCGTTTAAATTGTTGAAGTGTAACAACATTGCTTATTTCGTTATATGCATACTCTCCTTTAGGTGGCTCGTATGGGTCGAAACCTGTGTTTGCAATTACTGTTCCAACAGCAATATTTAAAACTTCTTCTTTTTGTTCTAAATCAATATTATCACAAACTTTAACACAATCGCCACAAAGAGTACAATTTTCATAATCTATTGCAGGTGTGTGAGGATATTCACTATCGTAGTTTTTATAAATAGCTTTTCTTTTCTTTAAACCAAATTCAAATTCGTCTTCAACTTCAATAGGGCAAACTTTAATAGCTTTTTCTAATTGTTCTGGATTGCAATTGCCTGTTACTCTTCTTGGTTTAATTCTAACTTTAAGCTCAAAATTACCTATACTTCCTTTATGTTCAATAATTTCGGCTCCTGTAAAAAGAGTTATATTTTTTTTGCTAATAACTTCGTTATACAATTTAGTTACAATTTCTTTTCCTGTAGCTTCGCAACCACAAAGCATTCCCCATTGCGATGCTCTTCCTCCAACAAAAAATTCTCTTTCTATTAAATATACATCAGTTCCCATATTTGCAAGTTCTATGGCGGAACGCATACCTCCAACACCTGCACCAATTACTGCTACAACATTTTTTGCAGGAATTACTATTGGTTCTAATGCTTTTGATTCTCTAACTCTGGCAATACTTCCTTTAACTAATTGAATTGCTTTAGCGGTAGCTCCTTCTTTATCGTCGGAATGAGCCCACGAGCCTTGTTCTCTAATATTTACTTGAACGTAATTATACGGGTTTAAACCGGCACGTTCGGCAACACCTCTAAAGGTAGGAACATGAAGTTTTGGCGAACAAGAAGCAATAATAATAGAATCAAGATTATTACTTGTAATATCATCTGCTATTTCTTTTTGTGCAGAATCGGAGCATGCAAATAAAGTATTTTTTGATATAAAAACACCGTTTTCTAATTTTGCAGCTTCTACTACTTTTTTTACATCAACGTAGTCGGAAATATTACCACCACAATGACATATATATACACCTATTTTTTCTTTTTTCATTTAGCATTCCTCCTTAAATATGTAGCTGTTTCAGAAGCAGCAGCTCCTGCCGATAAAATAGAATCAGGAATATCCATTGGTCCTGTTGATGTTCCGGCCACATAAACGCCTTCTATACTTGTGCGTGATGGGTTGGTTAAAATATCGGTTTGCTTAATATAATTAAATTGATCTAATTCTAATTTTGTATTTTTAAATACCGAAGTTATTTTTGGATTTGCTAAAACTCCTATAGATAAAACCACCATATCGTGTTCGGTTTCTGTAACTTTTCCGGTTTCAAAATTTTCGTAACGTAAAACTAGATTTCCATTTTCTTTTTCGGTTATTTTTGCTATTTTACCTTTGTAATATTCAACACCCATACCTTTGGCTTGGTTATAAAACTCGCAAAAGCCTTTACCAAAAGCTCTAACATGTAAAAAATAAAGCGATACATCTGCCATAGGCAAGGCTCCCATTATTAGCTGGGCTTGTTTTGTTGAATACATACAACATATTTGTGAGCAAATAGGATTTCCTACCGTATGGTCTCTAGAACCTGTACATAAAACATAGGCTATGTTATCCGGAACTTTTCCGTCAGATGGTCGCAACACATTATTAAACGGACGTGTTGGTGCCAATTGGCGTTCCATTTCCATTGCAGTTAATACATTTTTATATTTGCCGTATCCGTATCTTTCAATTTCTGTAGGGTCAAATAAATCAAAACCTGTTGCTATAACTATAGATGTTACTTCGTAAGAAATAAATTCTTCTTCTTGGGCAAAATTAATTGCACTAGCTTGACAGGCTTTTTCACAAGCACCACACAAAATACAATTATCAATATCGATATTTGCAATACGTGGACTTGCTATATCAAAAGGAATTGCAACAGCTTTACGTGCAACTTGATTTAATTGATACTCATCTTTAACAAAAACAGGGCATGCCTCTTCGCATGCTTGACAACCTGTGCAAAGATCTTCAATTACATATCTTGGGTGTTTATTAACAATAATTTTAAATTTACCATTATCGTTTTTAACAACCTCTGTTACCTCCGCTTTTGTTAATATTTTAATATTTTTATGTCTTGCTGTTTCAGAAATTTTTGGTGTGGTAATACAAGCAGAACAATCTAAAGTTGGAAAAACTTTACTTAATAAAATCATTTTCCCGCCTAAAGATAAATCTTTTTCTACAATTAATACTTTATAGCCTGTTTCGGCTAATTTTAAAGCAGCTTCTGCCCCTGCAATACCTCCACCAATAATTAAAACATCTCGTTTTTTAACATCAACATCGGGTTTTTCCATTACAATTTCTTCTTGTTCCATTATTAATTGTTTTCTGCGTTTAAATCTTCTATAAATTTACTCACATGTTTCACAAAAGGATCAGCACATATCGAACAAATAGCTGCCATTTTTAATTTTTTAGGAAGGATATTTAATTCCTTCATTCTCTTATGAGTCTCAGCTACAATAGCAGCTGTTTTCTCAGAGCAAGTTTCTCCATAAGGACAATCAGTACCATCTGCAGCAATAAATACTCCATCAAAGCCCTTGTCAAAAGCATGTAAAATCCATTTAGGTTTTATACTACTTGAACAAGGAACATTGACTGTATAAACTGTAGCCGGATAATGCTTTTTAAGCAATCCGGCTAAGTCTATAGCAGGGTCAGATATCTTTTCTGTTGAAAAAACAAGCACTTTTGCTTTAGCGGAATCTGACATAATCTTATTAATTTTTCTTTAAAAACATTCTGAAATAGCCATCTTCTTCTAAATCGCCTAAATAAGTATGACCTTTTTTATTTGCCCACTTAGGAATATCTTTTTTGGTTGCCTCATCAGCAGATAAAACTTCCATTGTTTGCCCACTGGCAATTTCGCCAATTGCTTTTTTTGCTGCCAATAATGGTCCCGGACAGGCTGTTCCTCTTGCATCTACAACTTTGTCGGCTGCAATTGCTTGTAATTCTTCTGGTGTCATAATAATTAATTTTAAAAGTTTATATAAATAAATGTACGTCTGCTTCTTCGGCAGCTGTTATGTATTCTCCTATTCCGATTATATCATCTACAATGTCGATGAAATCTTCTTTTGTTTCTCCGCCCCAAATTTTTCCGGCTAATCCACAAATATGAATTCTAACATCGGTAAATTCTTTTGCTTGTTTAAAAAACTCTAACCAAGTTGGAACATTTAATTCTTTTAAGGCTGTCATAAATTCAGCTTTCATTTCTGGATTTTCTGCCATATTTAGTTTGTCTGCATTATCAGCAATATCTTTCTTAAAAACTCTTGCCCCTTGCATTAAAACATAAATATCTACTTCCATATCGTCGGCAGCAGCTCCACTAAGGATAACTCCCGCTGCGGTTAGTTTATCAAGACTCCCGGAAAAAAGAGCCATACACATTTTTTTAGTTTCCATAATTATAAAATTTTAATGTTTCTAATATGCCTCAAAGGTATTACAGCTTAGGGCACAGTGCCAAGTAAATCTATGTGTATGAAATTACATTAAAATGTGACTTTCATCACTTTTTTGTGTTTTTTAGTGTGTACTTGTCTAAAAGGAAGACTGAATCTTTCTTG
>CAZRWZ010000175.1:0-5923 GCA_964603745.1 uncultured Bacteroidaceae bacterium
TTCAGAAAATAAAAATCTAATACACCTCAGAGCTTTTCAGCAGACCCTAAGTAATCCTTAATAACTGAATTTTGCTATAACTCGCCTTCTTTCAGTATGTTTGATATATGCATACTGATGTTTGGAACAGAGGTGGCAAAAAGTTTTGCCAACTGATTTTGGCTCATCTAAATATTACCGTCTTTGGCATATAATGCAACTGATGCTTTACCGTCAGCGGTATTGTATATGATTATATTTTGTTGGTTATTTTGCATTTTGTAATTATCTCTTTTCTAAATCTATTTTTTTAATTGCCGTATTAAAAATTTGCGTTTTTCCGCCAATAGCACCGTGTTGAGTGGTATGTTCCAAAATGGAAATAACCAGTTTTTCGTCTAACTCTCCACTTTCAAAAATATTTTTTAAATGTTTTGTTATGGCAGGGCGTTGAACTCCAAATAAATGTGCAATACGTTCTTGCGTTAACCATACATTTTCGTTATGAAAAAATATCTCAACTTTTACATCGCCACTGGGTGCTGTATAAAGTAAAAACTCGCTAAATTCGTCTTGTAAACTTAATTCTTTTATAAGTTATGAATTGAAAATTATTAATTGAGAATTTTCATACTATTTTTTGTTTTTTGATGATTTTATTATAGATACCAATAATTTAAGTAATTCTTGAATATCATTATTTAAAGATTGATATACTTTATTTTCGATATATTCGGTTTTATTTAAAAGCAAAAGCCAATAATCAGTTTCGTTGGCTTCTTTTAACGCGATAGATAGTTTGTGAATAAAATCGGCATTACTTTCTGCGTGTTGGGCTTCTCTTACCAATGCTCCAACAGCAGTTCCGCTCCTTAAAATTTGTTTAGATAAAATATATTCTTTCTTTTCAGATACCAAATATTTATTCAAATTAATAATTCGAATAGCAAATTCAAAACTCTTATCCAATACTAAATTTTTTCCTTTCATTATCAATTCTCCATTATGAATTCTCAATTATTTTACACTTTCCTCCACAATTTTAATTTCTTCTTCTGTAAGCTCGTAGAGTTTATAACCTATTTGGTCTATTTCTTTGTCGGTTTTATTTATTTCAACTTGCTCTTTATCAAGGTTAGCAAGATGATTATTTATTACCGATTTCTGAAATATTTCCATTTTATTCATCAATTTTTATTTTCTGTATAAAAATACAATTTTTTTTTGGTGCGATGGTAAAAAAACAGCTCTTTTGCAATTTTTGGTTTGCGGGTTAGCTTGTGCGAATTGTAAAACATTCACTAACACCTTTAAAAATAAACAACTCGTGAGTAATTGCAAATGTGCTATTTGTGCGTTGGGTTTTCAATTCTTTTTTCAATTTATGGTAAGAAATACAAAAAGAATTTAAACCAAAAAAGTTATTCTAAAATATTTTAGAATAACTTTTTTATTTACAATTTTTATAAGGATACTACCAAAATTAAATTACTATATCCTTATAGTACTATTTTTACAGCTAACTTGTAATTTATGCTTGTTCAGCAAGAAATTTCTCAGTATCTAAAGCTGCTTTACAGCCCGAACCGGCTGCTGTTATAGCTTGTTTATAAGTGCTGTCTATAACATCGCCACAAGCAAAAACTCCTTCAACATTTGTTTTAGAACTAACACCTATTGTTTTAATATATCCTTCCTCGTCGGTATCAATCCATTTAGAAAATAATTGCGATTGAGGGCTATGTCCTATTGCAACAAAAAAGCCATCAATCTCAATTTTTCTTTCTTTGCCTTTATTGTCAAGTATTGCACCTTCTACGCCCATTCCTCCAATAATCTCTTTGGTTACATGTTCGTATAAAACTTCTATGTTTGCAGTGTTTTCAACTCTTTCAATCATTGCTTTAGAGGCACGCATATAATCTTTACGGATAATTAAATAAACCTTATTACAAAGTCCGGCTAAATAAGTTGCTTCTTCGGCTGCTGTATCGCCACCACCAACAACTGCAACATCTTTTCCTTTATAGAAAAACCCATCACAAGTAGCACAAGCAGAAACGCCGCTACCTTTAAATTTTTCTTCAGATTCTAAACCAAGATATTTTGCCGTAGCACCGGTTGCTATAATAATAGCTTCAGCTTCTAATTGTTTTTCTTCGTCAATCACTACTTTAAAAGGACGTTGCGATAAATCTATAGAAGAAACAATTCCCCAACGAGAATCTGCTCCAAATTTTTCAGCTTGAGTTTTTAAATCTTCCATCATTACAGGACCTGTAACCCCCTCAGGATAACCCGGAAAATTTTCTACTTCGGTAGTTGTTGTAAGCTGTCCACCAGGCTCTAAACCTTGATACATTACTGTTTTAATATTTGCTCTACCTGCATAAATAGCAGCAGTATATCCGGCAGGACCAGACCCAATTATTAAAAGTCTTACTTTTTCTACATCGCCGTTAAGCTTCTTTTTTTCTGATGGGTTTTCTTCTGTATTACCCATTGTTTGAAATAATGCCATATATTAATTTTTAAAGTTTTACAATCTTTATCTATAAATCTATTATTATATCTTCTGTAACTGTTACAGTATCAAATGATGCTGCATAACCACCCCAAATACCAAGAGCATCGCCACTTATATTTGTTTTAAGTGTTGTTGGTGCTGCAAAAGGGTTGCCGTTTGACGAATACTGGGTTTCTACAGATTTCCAGAATTCGAAATGTATTGCATCTATAGAACATAATTTTACAGTTATTTTATCACCTACAAAAATAGCCCAATATGGTGGTTCATCAGAATTCATATCTGTTTCATAATTTTCCGAAGGCATTGCCGGATCCTTGCCTCTAACAACTGTATATTCAAATAATTGTCCGTTTACCAACTTGTCGTCGCCAGTTGAATAAGTTTGATGAACAAAAACAGAATCTTTTCCTTCTACTTTTGAAAATATTCTATAAAAATTACCTAATTCGGGTGGATCTTGAAAATATACCCACAAGAACCCAAAAGTATCAGCTTCTGCTCTGTAAGAAAACTTGATACTATCAATATCCACTATTGGTGGAATTGTTGTTGCAGACTCAAACACCTTGCCATTGTGTTCTATTTTTAAATTGTATGACATTCCTGCCTGTCCCTTAATTTTGTTTCCTTCATACCTAAGAGGAGGTACATATTTTGGGTTATACACAAGCTTAAGACTATCTGTTTCAATGCCATTGCTTACTGTTACAATAGCATCTGTTATTAAAATATCTTTTAAAGTATTTGTATCAACATTATCGAAATAACCCATGTTTTTTGTAATATAAACATATGGATATTGATTTGTTTCAATAGCTCCTTCAATTACAATTTTTGGTGTTGATGCGGGTAAATCAAGTGTTATTTCTTTTTCGCAAGATATTAATAATATGCCTAGCGATAAGAATAAAAAACTAACTTTTATATGTTTAATTATCAATTTTATACCTTTCATCTTTTAAAATTTAAAATTCCAAGTTATTGATGGTAGAATCGGAAATAATGACACTTGCAATGCTGTCACTTTGTAATCTCCTTCTTGTATTGTTCCCGATGAATCAAAATAGATAAAATACGGATTATATCTATTATATAAATTATACACAGCAAAAATCCATGTCGATTTAAACTGTTTCTTTTTTAAAGCCCCTGGTTCCCAACTAAGCGATATATCTGCTCTGTGATATGCTGCCATTCTATACGAATTTCTAGGCCCGTATTCTACACTTAGTCTTCCGTCAATCATATATCGTGATATAGGTAAGGTTGTTGCATCGCCTGTGGCATAAATATATATGAAAGAGGCTGTTAACTTTTTACTAAATTCATAAGATGCAATTACAGATAAATCGTGGCGGCGATCATATTTAGCAGGAAAATAGTTGCCATTATTAATTTCGGCAAATTTTCTTTCGGTTTTTGATATTGTATAACCAATCCAACCGTTTATTTTACCAAAACTTTTTTTAATGAAAAATTCTGCTCCATAAGAATAGCCATTACCATATACAAAATTATTATCGGCATTACTTCCCACATCGTCTCCCGGAGTTTTTCCATCGGCATATTCAATTAGATTTTTCATGTCTTTATAGTATATTTCAACTGATGTTTCAAACATATTTTCTTTAAAATTTCTAAAGTATCCTAAAGAATATTGTGTAGAAAATTGTGGTTTTACTAAATCTGTTGAAGATACCCATACATCGGTGGGTAAAGTAGCAGAGGCTACGTTTGCTAAATGAACATATTGGTAATTTTGTGTAAACGAGGCTTTTACAGATGATTTGCTGTTTAATATATATCTCATAGATATTCTAGGCTCAATATTAGGATATTGTGCAATAACATCTCCTAATTCATAATGCACGGTATCTGTATTTACATTTTGGTTATTTACGATATATCTATCGTATGGACCAATATTTTGATATAAGGTAGCTCTTAATCCTGCATTAACAGAAAAGAATTCGTTTATTTCGTAATTGTCTGATACATATATTGCGAATTCGTTGGCGTATTGTTTGTTTATTTTTCCGGAATCAAAATTGGTAGTTCCCATTCGTCCTGTTACTGTGCTTGGTGTAAATTCGTGCCTAATTGCTTCGCCTCCAAAATGTACTTTATGCCTAACATGAGGAAACCATGTTAAATCAAATTTTGCTGTATAATCTCTTATACCTGAATAGAGTTTAAATTCAAAATTATTTTGTTGAGCATCAAAAGCAAAATCGTAATCTGAAATTACAAATGTTGTATTCATAAATAATTTGTTATTAAAAAGATGATTCCATCTAAAAGTTCCCATTGCATTTCCCCAAGGTATATGAACTTCAAAACCTTTGTCTTTTTTAGCAAAAGTAAAAACATCTTTACCGTAATAACCGCTTAAAAAAATTCTATCTTTATTACTAAACTTATAGTTTATTTTTGCAGTTATATCATAAAAATAATATCCCGAACCTTTAGCTTTTGCATCGTCTTTAATAAATGGGTCCATTAAAATATCAATATAAGTTCTGCGTGCAGAAACAATAAACGATGCTTTATTTTTAATAATAGGACCTTGCACTGTTAAACGTGATGCAATATTACCTATTCCACCTTCTACTTTATATTTTTTGTTGTTACCCTCTTTCATCGAAATATCAAGAACAGAAGATAGTCTTCCTCCATATTTTGCAGGCATTCCTCCTTTTATAAGGTTTACGTCTTTTATTGCATCAGCATTAAAAACAGAGAAAAATCCGAATAAATGCGATGCGTTATAAACTGTTGCACCGTCTAAAAGAACAAGGTTTTGGTCTGGTCCACCACCTCGTACATAAAGCCCCCCATTTCCTTCGCCTGCAGATGATACTCCGGGTAAAAGTTGTATGCTTTTTAAGATATCTACCTCGCCCATAAAAGCAGGAAGTTTTTTTACCGATTCCATTGGTAGTTTTATTGTGCCAATTTTATTATTTTTAATGTTTTTATCGGTTCTTTCGGCTGAAATAATAACTTCGTCGGTTGTAAAACTTGTTGGTTCAATTGAAAAATCGAGTTTTAAATCTTTATCGAGGGTAATTTTTTTTACAATATCGGCATAGCCCAAAAAACTTATTACTAAGGTATATGTCCCTTTTTCGACACTTATAGAATAATATCCGTAGGTATTTGTAATAGTGCCTTTGTTTATTTCTTTTATAAGAATGCTTGCTCCAATCATATCTTCGCCACTAGTTTGGTCTTTTACATAGCCACTTATAGTGTGCTTTTGCGAAAATGCAGCAAGCTCTAAAAATATAAATAATAGTGTTAATCTCATAAAGTATGTCCTTTTTTAAGGAAGTGCTAAAATAAAATATTTTATTGACTTTTTTTATTTATTGTCAAAGTAATTAAATTATGTGGAGTTATAAAATTAATTAG
>CAZRWZ010000176.1:0-5898 GCA_964603745.1 uncultured Bacteroidaceae bacterium
CTATTTGGCAAATTCAGTTTTTTCAACTTTATATAACTTATCGGAACGACGAATTACTTTGTCAATTTTTACCGACATGTATTCTCCTTTAACCGCCTTATTAACAGGTTTTTCTTTCACGTGGATATTTTCAATTTTCATTTCTATAACTCCGGTAGTTGGTCCCGAAATTAATATTTCATCTCCGTTTGATAATGATCCACTTTCAACTAAAAATTCTGCAACACCTACATTTTTAAAGTAGTTTGTTCCTTTGCCAATATATGTTTTAACTTTTGTTGCTTTAGAGCCATAAACTTCGCTCCATTCGCCAAGTTCACGACCAAATAAATAGCCTCCCCAAAATCCACGATTAAATACCTCGCTTAGTTTTTCGTTCCATTTTTCAATCTTTTTGCGATTAAAACTACCATCAATAACCGATTTAATTGCTTGGTCGTAAGCCGAAACAACTTTGAAAACATACTCCGGTGGACGACCACGACCTTCTATTTTTAGAACAGAAACGCCTGTGTCTAAAACTTTATCAAGAAAATCGATAGTTTTTAAATCCTTTGCCGACATTATATATTCGTTATCAACCTCAAAATCAATTCCCGATTCTTTTTCGGTAACAGTGTATGCTTTTCGGCAAGTTTGTAAACAAGCCCCTCGGTTTGCCGATGAATTTTGTTCGTGCAAACTCAAATAACATTTCCCCGAAACTGCCATACATAAAGCTCCATGTACAAAAATTTCTATTTTTATTAATTTGCCCGAAGGTCCTGTAATTTTTTCTTCCTTTATTTTATCAGTAATATATTTTACTTGTTTTAAACTCAACTCACGAGCCAAAACAATTACATCGGCATAGTGGGCATAAAATTTAAGTGTTTCTATATTGCTTACATTAACTTGTGTTGATATATGCACCTCAACATCAACAGAGTTTGCATAATTTATTGCTGCTTGGTCTGAAGCAATTACAGCAGAAATATTAGATTTTTTTGCAATATCAATAATATTACGCATTAAATGTAAATCGTGGTCATAAAGAATTGTGTTTACGGTTAAGTAAGATTTTATATTATTTTCTTTGCAAATGCTAACAATTTCTTGCAAATCTTCGGTAGTAAAATTATTAGACGATTTTGCTCGCATATTTAATTGCTCTATTCCAAAATAAACGGAGTTTGCTCCTGCTTGTATTGCTGCGGCAAGACTCTCGTAAGAGCCTACTGGTGCCATTATTTCTATATCTTCTCTATTCATTTTTGTTAGATTAATTTCTTAGGGAGACTTATAATTAATTTGATTCTTACAATAAACAAAAATAACAAATAATACCGATTAGGAATAAAAATTACAGATAAATTCATTAGGTTTATTTAGTGCTTGTCTGAAAACTATGATTTTAACATTTGTAAATGCAAACTTATAAGGATATACTATTAAAAAGTTTGCACTTACAATAGCGTGTTTTAGCTTAAGCGGCTTTATAATAATCTGTTATGTGTTTCTCAGCAGACCCTACTTATAAATAAGCATAGATAAATCGTCGATATTAAAAATCTGATTAGAAATATCTAACAAGTTTTCTTTTGATAGTTTATTTATTGATTCTGCAATTTCATCTATTGTACTTATTTTGTTAAATAGCAAGGTGCTTTTTGCCATAGAAAAAACATATTCGGCATAGTTTTCCGATGCTATTGCAATTTGTCCGAGCAGCTGCTTTTTAGATTTCTCTAACTTAGATGAACTAATAAATTTTTCTTGTTTTTGTTTCAATATTTTATAAACTAAATCTAATGATTTATCCAAATTTTCGTGATCTGTTCCTAAATAAATATTCCAAATTCCGGTATCTTTATAAAAAGTATAACTTGATTCTATGTTATATACAATACCGTGTTTTTCTCTAAGCGACATATTTAACAAAGAATTCATTCCTGGTCCGCCAATAATATTATTTAATAAAATAAGTCCAACTCTATTATTGCTTAAAGCAGAAAATGCTGTGTTGCCAATAATGCAATGTGCTTGATGCGTTTTTTTGTTTTTTATAACAGATTGCTGATTATTTGGGCTAAATTTTTTTACTGTTTTTTTTTCTTTTGATTTTTTGATATCAGAAAAAGTTTTTTCAACAAATAATTTAACTTGTTCAAATTCAATATTTCCAATAACTGATATTACCATTTTTTCGGTATCGTAATTTCTTTCAATAAAATGATTTATTTTTTCAACATTTAGTTTTTTTACCGACGAAACAGTGCCTAAAATATCTCTGCCAAGTGGGTGGTTTTTAAATAAAATATTTTCAAATTCATCATATATAAGCTCCGCAGGAGAATCTTTATACGAATTGATTTCATCAATAACTACTTCTTTTTCTTTTTCAATTTCTTTTTCCGGAAAAACAGAATTAAAAACAATGTCATGTATTAATTCTAAAGTTCTTTCAAAATACTTTATCAAAAATCCTCCGTAAATAAATGTTTCTTCTTTTGTTGTGTATGCATCTAATTCTCCGCCTACATCTTCTAAACGATTAATTATTTGATAGGATTTTCTTTTTTTTGTGCCTTTAAAAATAGAATGTTCTATAAAATGTGCAAGTCCATGTTCATTTGGTTTTTCATCGCGAGAACCAGCATCAATTAAAAAACCTATATGCCCAACATTAGACAAAGATTGTTTGTAAATTAAACGAATACCATTTTCTAACTTAAATTGTTTATAGGGAGGTTCTATCATAAGAATCTTTTATGCAAAGATACAGTAAAAATTCTTTATTGAAATTTCTTTTTGTAGAAGATAAAAAAAGAAGTTTGGCTATATTATACTCAATTCATTTATATTTTCGGGAATTAATACGGATTTATTAACTATATTTGTTTATTGTTAAAAATGAAAATACGTTATCTTAAATGAGTATAGGCTACGAAATAGGAATTCGTTCTTACAAAACTGCAATTTATGCGGCATCGTTTTTTAATACTAAAGCAAAGCTATGGCTTAAAGGACGAATAGAAACTTTCGATTTTTTGACGAAAAATATTTCATCAAAAGATAAAATAATATGGATACATGCGGCATCTTTAGGCGAGTTTGAACAAGGACGACCAATTATTGAGGCAATAAAAGAACATCATAAAGAATACAAAATTTTACTTACTTTTTTTTCGCCATCAGGCTACGAGGTTCGCAAAAATTACCATTTAGCTGATGTTATTTGTTATTTACCACTCGACACTCTAAAAAACGCACATCAATTTATTAATATTGTTAAACCTAAAAAGGCATTTTTTGTTAAATACGAATTTTGGCAAAATTATCTTAGGCTCTTGTATAATAATAAAATACCCGTTTATTTAGTTTCAGGAATTTTTAGACCAGAGCAATTATTTTTTAAAAATTCGGGCAGAAAATACAGAACAGTGTTAAACTATTTTGAGCATTTTTTTATTCAAAATCAAGTTTCGGGCGATTTACTTAAAAGTGTTGGTATAGAGAATTTTACAGTTTGTGGTGATACTCGTTTCGATAGAGTTATAGATATTGCAAACAGAACTAAAGATTTACCCGAAATTATTGAATTTATAGGAAACTCTAAGGTAATTGTTGCCGGTAGCACTTGGGAGAAAGACGAAGATATTCTAATAAAATACATTAATGAAAATAACAATGTTAAATTAATTATAGCTCCTCACGAAATTAAAGAAACAAATTTAAAACGTATAGAAAATAATGTAAAACAATTTATTTTACGATATTCTAAAATAAAAGAAAATAATCCGAAAGATTTTGCAGTTTTAATTATTGATAATATTGGCATGCTTTCGATATTATACAAATACGGACAAGTAGCATATATTGGCGGAGGTTTTGGTGCCGGAATACACAATATTTTAGAAGCTGCCGTTTATGGAGTTCCTGTTTTATTTGGTTCAAAATATCAAAAATTTGATGAGGCAAAAGAACTTATAAAACTTGGAGGAGCTATTTCTATTAATGATTATCAAGAATTTAAAACAAAAATGGATTTGTACTTTTCTAATGATAAAATCTTAAAAACAACATCAGAAATATCTAAAAAATTTGTTGCAAATAGTGCCGGTGCTGTTGATACTATTATGAAATCTTGTTTTTAGGTATAGAAAAGATAATTTTGTAATATCCTTATAAATTTTTTAAATCAGATTAAGCTTATTACATTTGTTAAATGAAATTTACAGAGTTTAATCTTAACGAGCAGCTGATAGAAGCCATATCTTATATGAACTTCGAGACAGCCACACCAATTCAAGAACAAGTTATACCCATTATATTAGATGGTAAAGATGTTATAGCATGTGCCCAAACAGGCACTGGCAAAACAGGAGGTTTTGTGTTGCCAATTTTAAATAAACTTATTGATAAAAAAAATACAGGTGCCGATACTTTAATAATTGTGCCAACACGTGAGTTAGCTGTACAAATAGAACAGCAAATTCAGGGGTTTTCTTATTTTTTAAATGCAAGTTCTATTGCCGTTTATGGCGGTGGCGATGGTGGCGATTGGGAAATACAAAAAGCGGCACTAAAAGAAGGAACTGATATTGTTGTTGCAACTCCGGGTAAATTATTATCTCATTTAAATATGGGATATGTAAATTTTAAAAATCTTAAGCATTTAATTCTTGACGAAGCCGACAAAATGCTTGATATGGGCTTCTCAGATGATATTAAATCTATTATTTCTTTTTTGCCAAAAACCCACCAAACATTAATGTTTAGTGCAACAATGCCAAACGGAATAAAACAATTAGCAAAAAAAATAGCACATAATCCGGTGGAGATTTCGTTATCAATTTCTAAACCTGCCGAAGGTGTAGATCAAAAAGTTTATTTAGTTTACGAAGAGCAAAAAGTGAAAATTATTAAGCATTTACTTCATAACAGAAAACACTATGATAGTATAATAATTTTTACATCAACAAAAAGTAAAGTATCTGAAATTGTAAGAGATTTAAACTCGTCTGGGTTGCCATCTAAAGGAATCTCATCAAATTTAGACCAAGAGCAAAGAGAAGAGGTTTTAATGAATTTTAGGTCTAAAAAAACCCGTATTTTAGTTGCAACTGATGTAATGAGCCGAGGGATTGATATTAAAGAAATTAATATGGTAATTAATTTTGATTTACCACAAGATGCCGAAGATTATGTGCATAGAGTTGGACGAACTGCTAGAGTAAACACAAAAGGTGAAGCTGTTACGTTTGTTATAAAAAAAGAAATGTATAAGCTCCTTAATATCGAAAAATTAATTGAAAATGAAATACCTAAACTACAACCTCCTGAAGAAATAGGGCAAGGTCCAAAATGGAATCCCGAAAAATTTAGAGCAAATAACAAAAAACATTTTCATAAAAAGAAAAGGAGATTTAATCCTAAATTTAAGGGGAGTTCTAAAAATTAGTTTTTCAACAATATTTTCATAATTTTTTAGAGCCGATTTAATTTTTTGAGAAATAGTGAGCTATTTTGAAAATAATTAAAGAAGTATCTGGAAAATTATGAAAACCCTTACGGGAACGAAATAATGAAAAAATAATCGGCACAATAAGGATTTAGAAACTCAAAAAATCCCGTAGGGATTATATGTTTATAGAAAATATGTGATATAAGAACATTCGACCCCGTCGGGGTCGAACCTATTCATTAACAAAGTATATTTAAAAACATTTGAACCCTACGGGTTCTCCTGTTTTCCGCACTTTTCTGCGTTAAATTTACACTTTGTTCTCTTAAGGGTCTAGATTGTTAAATAGGGTCTGCTGAAAAACGCATAATAAGTTGTTACAGAGCTATTTAAACTAAAAATACACTATTGTAAGTGCAAACTTTTTAAAACATATGTGCTTATAAGTTTGC
>CAZRWZ010000177.1:0-5805 GCA_964603745.1 uncultured Bacteroidaceae bacterium
TGGATTTTGAGCAACAACGCAGAAATCGGACTTTATAGACAAGCTCTAATTAACAGATAAATAACAAATGGTACAAGACTAAAGAAAAACAAACAATTAATAAATAAAATGATTCCCAATCCCATAAAAAAGGGTAAATTAACAAGAAATAAACATCAAAAAATAAATAAAGTATAAAATTAGCCTGATTAAATTAAGATTAAAATTAAGAATTAAAAACTTTTTTGTTATCTTCGCAAATTATTTAATATTAATATAAATTTAGTAAAATTAGATGGCAACATTAGAGAGAATTAGAAACAAAGCAGGATTGCTTGTATCAATTGTAATTGGAGCAGCATTGTTTGCTTTTATTTTAGGTGGTTTTATTAAAAAATCTATGGGCGGAGCGAGTAGCGACAACTCAATTGCCGAAATTTATGGCGAAAAAATTTCTTACCCTGAATTTCAGAATAAGTATAACGAGATGGTTGAGAACTACAAAGCAAACTATAAAAAAAGTAATCTTGATGATAACGAAACCGATAAACTTAGACAAGAAACATGGGATTATATGATTAAAGAAAGAATCTCATCTAAAGAATTTGAAGAAATTGGTTTAAGAGTATCTGCCGACGAATTATCAGATATGATTATAGGTAACAATGTAGACCCTGGTTTAAAACAAGCTTTCACTAACAAACAAGGAGAGTTTGATAGAGCAGCTGTTCAAGAATATTTAAGAAAAATACGTGATGATGAAGTAAGTCCCGAAGATAAAATTAAATGGCTTTCTTATAAAAAGCAAATGGATGAAAACAGAAAATTTCTAAAATATTTTACCTTAATAGGCAAATCGTGTTATGTAACTAAATCGGAAGCAAAACAATTAGCTATAAACAATAAAGAAACAGTAAGTTTCGATTATGTTTATAAAAACTACAATACAATTCCAGATGAGGAAATTAAGCTAACAGAAGAAGACTATCAAAAATATTACGATGAAAACAAATATCGTTATAAGCAAGAAAAATCTCGTACAATAGAATATGTAACTTTTTCTGTAAGCCCTTCAAAAAACGATATTAAGAAAACAGAAGCTGAAATAAATGATATAAAAGCAGAATTTATTAAAGCAGAAAACTCTATAGAATTTGCAAATCTAAATTCAAGTGAATTATATCAAGCCAAAGACTATAAACCCGGAGAATTAGAACCACAAATAGACAGCTTAATGTTTAGTGCAGATTCTGCATTTGTTTTTGGGCCATATGTAGTTGGAAACATCTATAAATTAGCAAAATTAATTGACACAAAGATGAAACCCGATTCGGTTAAAGCAAAACACATATTAATACAGCCAACTAACGAAAAAATGACACGAGAGCAATTTGATGCTTTAGTTGACAGCATTTACAACTTAGTAGAAAATGGTGAAGATTTCGACGCATTAGCTGCACAATATTCATCAGATAAAAAATCTGCTATGATTGGTGGTAGTGTAGGTTGGTTTAAAGAAGGAATGATGGTTCCTGCTTTCGAGAAATTTTGTTTCGATGGAAAAACAGGCGACTTAGGAAAAGTTAATTCGCAATATGGAGTACATATCATTAAAATAGAAGACCAAAGCGAATTTTCAAAAAGAGTAAATGTTGCATTTGTTGTAAAAGAACTAACATTTAGTAAATACACACAAGACAGCGTGTACGCTTTAGTTCAGAAATTTGAAATGGAAAATGACACCAAAGAAAAATTTGAAAAATATTTTGATGACCATACAGACCTTGTTAAAAAAATAGCTGATATTAAAGAAACAGATAAAACAATAGCAGGATTTGAATCAGCAAGAGAATTAGTTCGTTGGGCATATGAAAACGAAGAAGGGACTTTTTCAAACGTATTTACCTTTGGAGATAATTTTGTATATGCCATCATATCTAAAGTAAAAGAAAAAGGATTTGCTAAAATAGAAGATGTTAAAGAAGAAATGGAAGCTTTTATTATAAAAGATAAAAAAGCAGATAAAATTAAAGCCGAAATGGCTGCTGTTAATGCAAAATCAATTAATGATATTGCCAGTAAATTTAATCTAAAGCCAAACACAACAAGCAATATTTCTTTTAATTCATTTTCTATTGACGGTGCAGGATTTGAACCTGATGTTATTGCAATAGCAACAAGTCTGCAAAAAGGCGAAATATCTAAACCAATTGCAGGAAGAGCTGGAGTATTTGTTGTTTCTGTTACATCTGTTACAAAACCACAAGATTTAGCAACAGAAGAAACATCGCAAGCACTTAACTTTAAAACAAGCTTTCAAAACCAAGTTACCTACAAAGTATTTCAAGCATTACAAGAAAATGCAGATATAAAAGATTATCGTTCTAAATTTTATTAGGATAATATAAAAAATAAGAAAGGGGTTGTTTTGTAAATAACCCCTTTTTTTGTAGTTTTACCACTTAATGAAAACAACTTTAAAAATATTTTTTTTATTGTTGATTGCAAATCTATCATTTGCTCAAAGCCCATATTATAAGCAATATACAGTTGATGATGGGTTAGCTCAGTCGCAAGTTATTTCTATTTGCATTGATAATATGGAACGAATTTGGGCAGGCACAAATGGTGGCGGAATAAGTGTTTTTGATGGTGTTAAATTTATAAATTACACAACTGATGATGAACTAGCCGGAAATTTTGTATCCTCACTGTATAGAGCATCTAATAACAATATATTAATAGGAACTGAAAAAGGAATTTCTATATTCGATGGAAAAAAAATCACAGCTTATATTGACACTGTTAATGATTTTAATTATACCATTAGAGATATTATAGAAGATGTTAATAGTACTTATATATTGGCAACTAGCAAAGGTTTGTTAAAATTTAAAAATGGAGTTTATTCACAATATTTATTAGACTCCCTAATTGATAACACTAATATAAATTGCATATTTTTTGCAAAAGACAGTACATTTTGGATTGGCACAAGCGAAAAAGGAGTTTTTTCTATTAAAGACAAAATAATTAATAACTATACAAAAAAAGAAGGTTTAAAATATAATACTGTTAGAACTATTTTGCAAGATACACTTGGTAATATTTGGGTAGGCACAGATTACGGAATTTCACGATTTACCTCAGAAAATAAATTTATTTCAGATAACCGAACACAAACATATTTTTATTCTGTGCTATCTAACAATAAAGAACTTTATTTTATTAATTTAAATGGGTGGCTAGTAAATTACAAAACAACAAATAAAGACACAATTATTGCAAATAGTAACATAGCATTCCCAAGACTTGGATTTAAATGTATATTACAAGATTACGAAAATAATTTTTGGATTGGAACCGATAATGGAATTATAATGTTTAATAAAACAGCAAAATTTATTGAATATTATGATATAACACTTGGCACAAAAGAGCAGAATGTGTACGCCTTATTTTATTCAAAAGATAATACTCTCTATTTTAATGATTATATTCAAAGAACCTATATTGCCCCAATAGATACTGAAAACATAAAGCGTGTTGAAACTAATGATATTGCTAAATTTGATTATGATGATGATGATTATGATTTTGGAAATAATAATATAATGGATAATCGTGTTTGGGATATAGTTGAAGATTACAATAAAAACATGTGGTTTGCTACTTGGAATGGTTTATCACAATATAACACTAAAGAAAAAAGATTCTATAATTATGCTAATAAATTAATTCCGATTAATCCAAAATATAAACATAAAAAATATTTAAATACTGTAAAATTTCCAACAAATTATTTTAATACAATATTGTTGGCAAAAGACAGTTCTCTATATTTTGGTTCGTATTATGGTTTAATGAAATATAAAAAAGGTGAATTTTATTATTTACACAGCAAATTTCCACAACTAAAAAAAGAAGTAATTTATAAATTAGTTCAAGATACTCGTAATAGAATATGGGGTACTACAAATAACGGCTATTTTATAATTGAAGATGATAATATAGAATTTTTTAATTCAACAAATGGTTTTAAAGATATTAAAGTAAACACCATAGTTGAAGATTATAAAAATAATTTTTGGATAGCAACAGGTAATGGCTTATATCAATATGATGGCAAACAATATACAAAATACACAAAAAAAGATGGATTAGTGTCTGCTAATATTTATGTTTTAGAAACAGATAATCTTAATAACTTAATAATTGGTACAGATAAAGGAATAAATAAATTATATTTAAAAGAATATTACAATAAAGACACATTAATATTAAAATATTACGGTAAAGAAGAAGGTTTCTCTGGAGTTGAATGTAACCGTAATGCAATTTTCAAAGATTATAGAGGACATATCTGGTTTGGAACAGTAAAAGGAGTTATAGAATATATACCTGAAAATGACTATAAAAACACAATTGAGCCAAATACATTTATTACATATTTTGCTTTAACAAAAGAAAATAAAACAATATATTATATAGATAGTATTAATATTAGCAGAAGCAAACTAAATGTTGAATTACCATACACATTTAATAACTTAAAATTTAAATTTATAGGAACAAGTAAATCAATACCATCAAAAGTAAAATATCAATATAAATTAAATAAAAACGATAATTGGACAGATGTAATAAACACTAATGAAGTAAACATACCCTTTTTACCAAATGGAAACTATGTTTTATATGTTAGGTCGTCAAACGATGAGGGAGTATGGGATACAACACCTGCAAAATTAGAATTTATTGTATCTACACCTTTTTATAAAACAACTTGGTTTATAATTTCCGCAATAATTTTTGGTATTATACTAATAATATTATTTGTAAAATACAGAGAAGTGCAACTAAGAAAAGAAAAAGAAATACTTGAAGAAAAAGTTGTGGAAAGAACACAAGAAGTTGTTAAGCAAAAAGAAATTGTTGAAGAAAAAAACAAAGATATTACCGATAGCATAAACTATGCAAGAAATATACAAAGAGCACTTTTGCCATCAGACGAATTTTCTGACGATAAACTTAAAAACTCAATGATTTTCTTTAGACCAAGAGATATTGTAAGTGGCGATTTCTATTGGGTTTCGCATAAACCAAACAGAACATTTATTTCTGCTGCCGACAGCACCGGACATGGTGTGCCAGGAGCATTTATGAGTATGCTGGGACTCGCTTTTTTAGACGAAATTGTAGATAAAAATCCTATGTTTAATCCTGCTCAGATTTTAAATAATATGCGTGAAAATATTATAAAATCGTTAAAACAAAAAGGAAAATCAGGTGAACAAAAAGATGGTATGGATATGTCGTTATGTATGTTAGATTGGGAAAATAAAAAACTTGAATTTGCTGGAGCAAACAATCCGTTGTATTTAGTTTCAAAAGATAAAGATAAAATAATTACCATATGCAAACAAGAAAAACAAACAATTGTTCCTGTGCTAGAAGGAGAAAATGCTTATAATCTTTTTGAAATTAAAGCTGATAAAATGCCAATAGGATATTATATAAAAACAGATGATTTTACAAACTACTCTTTAGACCTTAAACATGACGATACAATTTATATGTTTTCTGATGGTTTGCCCGATCAATTTGGTGGTCCAAAAGGTAAAAAATTTAAATATAAACCATTTAAACGTCTATTGCTTAGCTTAGAAGATTACAAAATGGAAGAAAGAGAAAATGTTATGGATAAAGTTTTTACTGAATGGGTAGAAGGTTACGAACAAATTGATGATGTTATTGTTCTAGGAGTTAAGTTCTAGCACACTTCATACACCTTTTGCTTTCAGGAACAATTAAAATTCTACCCAA
>CAZRWZ010000178.1:0-5803 GCA_964603745.1 uncultured Bacteroidaceae bacterium
ACATATTCAACCGAACAGATAATTTGGGCAAGAAAATCAAAAAAAGTGCCTCATTATTACAATTATGAATTGATGAAGCAATTAAACGGAAACAAACAAATGCAAGATGTTTGGAAATTACCGGCAATTGCAAAATGGGAAAAATCTTGCAAGAAACATCCAACTCAAAAACCTTTATCAGTGCTAACAAGATTAATTTTAGCATCAACAAAACCAAATGCTTGGATTTTAGATCCTTTTACGGGTAGTAGCACAACAGGAATTGCAGGAAATTTAGCAAATCGACGATTTTTAGGAATAGATAAAGAAAAAGAATTTTTAGAGATTAGTAAATGTCGAAAGATTGAAATTGAAAATAAAGAAACAGCAGAACTTTACAAGAAAAAAATAAGTGGATTTAATACAACAAAAGAATTATCTAATTTCTTATCAAAAGAACCTAAGCCAATAGAAAAAGTAGCCTTGGGATTTTGTAGAAAAAAAGATATTCCAAACTTAACAGAGACAAATAAGTTTTATTTTCACGCAATCGAAAAGAATAATTTTGTTCAAGATTTTCCAACCGATATTTTAGACGCAAAGATTTTATATTTATATCAAGGAGGGCGAGGTAAACCATTGTTTTTTATTGGTCATTTTGGGAAAATTAAAACGGTAAAACTAAAACACAAACTGAAAATAAAAGGAAAAGAAAATTCAAGAACAGAATATTATTACGAGATTGAACTTGAAAGTAACTTTGAATACAACAATTTGTTTAAGAATAAATTAGAACCTAAAATCTTATTTAAGAAAGAAGATAAAATAAATAAAGAATTATTGAATAAATATTTACCTGCAATAACTACATTAGATAAAATAGAATTAAATTTAAAGAAATGAACCCAACAGATATACATATTTGCAATTCACACAAGCCAACGCTTCAACCCAAAATTACAAAAAAGTATATCTTGCTAACACACCGTAGAAATGACATTTACAGCAAATAAACAGGCTGAGAACTAGTGTCTAATACGTGTGTAGGTAATGGCGAGTACGTAAAAAAATAAAATGATAAAAATTAACAGTTGTGATAAATGTGAAATATAGTGCCTAAATAAAATAATCTAATGCCACAAAATTAAATTTTTAAATTTGTTGTATTATGACAAAAAATAATTACGAAAAGCACCTTAAGAAATCTTAAAATCAAAAGTATAGATACTTTAATAAAATACACCTGTCTATTAACCACTTTTTACTTGTGTAATCAATAATTAGTCTTTATATTTGTAGTCTTAATGAGTTTTAGTTGTTGTTTTTATGTTTTGGTTAAGGTCACCTCCCGGTGGCCTTAATTTTTTATATATCTTTATACTCAAACCACATAGCTTTTCGGGAATTTATGCAGATTTATTTTTGTTTGAGGATTTTTTAATTTTTAAAAATCAAGACTAAGAGACAGATAAAAAACAGATGGTTGAATAATTTGGTCTTTTATGCCCCAAGCCCAATCGGCACGAATAAAATATCCTAATAGTCTAGCTCTAAATCCAAATCCATAACCATAAACAAGAGGGTCTTTATCTTTTTCTATAATAAGTACTACCGGCGGCCCAACTTGGTCGTGAGGAACAATATCTATATTGTATCTATTATATTTAGAATATGGTGATAAACCTGTCCATGCTGTACCTGCATCAAAAAAACCAATTATTTGAAAACTATTTAGAAAATCGGAATTAACAGGGCGGTTGGCAAGGTATCTTATTAAAGGCCAACGCAATTCGTTGTTAAGCACCAAAAAATTACTACCATTTCTGATGTTTTGACTAAAACCACGCATGTTTGTTGCAATGGTTTGAAAAGCCCAGTTTTGAGTATAATCTATTTGATTAGAGGGATCAAAAGTAGGTGTTTTAGATGATAAATTCATCCAATTATCTACACCACCCATATAGTACATAAGTTTAGATTGCCCGAAAGAAGAACTTGCTGCAAAACGTGTTGCAAAAATTAATGTACGATGTATTTTTTCGTAATGACGTAAATCTATACCTACAACAAACATATCTGTTTTTGCTTGGTCAACTTGCTTGTATGCTTCAAAAAAGATTTTTGCTTTGTTTCCTGTGTGCAGATTAACGCCTAAATCTCTGGAATTATCAAAAATATATTCTAATTTAATATTTACCCAGTTTTTATACATATCTTTCATTAATAAACTTCTTGAATCGGTAGCAAGCACAGCTGTTTTATCGCTTCTACCACCCAATGTAAGTCGTACTGCCGAAACCTGACTAAAAGGATATTTGGTAATGTAGTTTAAATTATGAGATTGTGTTTTTGTAAAATATTTGCCATAATAATCGTTAAAAACTCTACGATGAAAAATCATTTGTTTGTCAATTCTTTTTTTAAGATTTTCGATACTTACTAACCATTCGTTGCTATCAAAATTACCTGCAAAACGAAATGCTCCGGTTACTTTGTAATCTTCAAAAAGATCCATTGCTCCTAGTTTAAAAAATATGTTAAATCCGGGATTATAGAAATACCCATAGCCTGTAAATGCTTGATATGAGTTGTTTAAGAAGCTAAAATCTATTTGGGTAACCATATCGTTAATATAAAAATTTGTGAAATATAAACGAGGTGTTACGGTGTTGATATGCTCATTTTTAACTTCTGCCTCTTTTTCTTCGGTTTCAATATCTTCTTTAGATTTTAGTTTTCCTCTTAGTTTTGCTTGCTCCACACTAATATCAAACTTATAATTATTGATATCTATATTTAAAGTATCGGTTTTAATTTTTGGTGGTAGTGTATCGTTTTGCAATATATTTAGTAAAGAATCTTGTTTTATTTGTTCTGCAATGGCAATAGAATCGTTATATTCTTTTAGTCTAATTTTATTTTTGATATAATATGTTGGTTTTAATTCTTGGTTATTGAAATTAAAATTGTCGATATTAGATTTATAAAGATTGTATTTGTCTTTGTTAAATATAATTTCTCCTACATCATTTGTTTTATGGTTAAAATCGTGTGATAAAATACTTCGTTTATAGTTTGTAATTGGCGATGATATTGAATTATATTTGTAATGTGTGCTAGTATCAATAAAAGCAATAGAGGAATCGAATTTGGCTAAATATTTATTGTTAATTCCGTTTTTATCGTTAAGAAAAATATATTTATGGTTTGATATTTCGTGAGCTTGTGTTTCGTTTTCGTTTTTGGTAAAAGTTATTTGTGTTAAAGAATATTTTTTTTGTTTCACATCAATAATATTCAACTGAAAAATATCGTAATTTTCTTGTATTAAAGTATCTTCATTAATTAATTCTTCGTTTTTTCTGTTAGAACTAAAAACAATGGCATTGTCATTTTTTGTAAAACTTGGGTGCATATCTTCGGCACGGTCGTTTGTTAATTGTTTTGCTCCATTTGCTGCTAAACTATAAAGATAAAGGTCTGTTTGTCCTTGTTTTACAGCCGAAAAAACTATTTTTTCTCCATTGTTAGAGATAGAGTAATCAAGAATTTTATCGTATCCAAAAAGTCGTCGTTTATCTATTTTTTTACTTTCGATATTGTACATATAAAACCAAATACCACCTTTTTCTTCTATAATGTATGTTATAAATTCTCCGCTAGAGTGCCATTCTATAAGAGGGTAAGAATAATCGGTAATTTGCACTAATTTATGTTCTTTTTTTAGTATTTTTTTTGTTTTTCCTGTTTCTGTATTAAAAATCCTAATTCTATACTGTCCTTCTTGATTGCTTGTGTAGGCGTAGTATTTTCCATCAGGACTAATCTCAATTTGGTCGAAAACCCTTGGTTTTTTAGTTTTCTTTTTTATTTCGTTTTCAGCCAATGTTTCTGTTCTGCCACTTTCATCTGTTGCATAAATATCTTCGTAATAGTTTAGCCAATCATAAGATAAGTATTTTAAATTTGTTCCTAAAACAAACATAAAACCGCTATCCATATTTTTGCTTATTTTGGCAAGATAAATAATATTAGGAATTACTTTAATACCATATCTATTTACAATATAATTCCATATCGAATGTCCTGCATAAACAGCATCTTCACCACTTAATCTATTAAATTTTTCGTAATCTCCGGTAAGAATTCCGTCTTTTACTTTATTGTCTATTTCAACACTCCATGGCTCCGATAAATAAGATACTAAACCTTTTATATACCATTCTGGAAAAGTTATAAGTGTAGAGTTAGCCATTCTAGCAGTAAAACTTGTACCAAAAATCATTTCGTTAAGAAAAATTTCGGCAATAGCTGCAGTAATTTGTTTTTCTAAGTGTTTTTTGTCGCCTTCGTAATATAAAAATGCTTTGTTGTTAGAAATTTTTGTAACCCCGCCAATATTATATTGATTTACACCAGAAACTAAACCAATATTACTTTGTCTAAAATCAGATAAGTTATTGTAAATTATAAATATAACACGCCTTTGCAGAGCAAATTCAAACATTGTTTCAAATTCTTTTATTTTATTTTCGGCATATTTTGCAGTGTAATCGGCAAGTTCTTTACCATTATGATAATAATATGTGTCGAATTTTTTGTATCGTAAATATTGCCACATAAAACTATCGTATTGAACTCTGTTTTTGCCAAAATCGGTTTGCAAACCATTGTAAAACTGTGCAAAAACAGAATTAGATAGTAAAACTATAAGTAATATATATATAACTTTTTTCAAGAAATAAATAGTATTTTTAATATTGTAAAAATATAATTAATTATATGATTTAAAAAACAAGATTGATAAATTTAATTGATAAAGTTAAATTGTTTTGTTCAAAATATTTATCTTTAAAAGCAAATATGAACGATAAATTAAAAAAACAATTATATCCTATTGTTAAGATAATCATATCTTTAATAGCTTATGTTTATATCTATTTTAAGTTAAAATCTTTCGATTTTAGTTTTAATTACGATAGCTCTAGGCTTTATTTACTTGTGTTTGCTTTTTTGTTGTTATTCGATAATTGGGGCATGGAAGCAATTAAATGGCAATTTCTTTTAAAAAAATATGAAAAAATTACTTTGTTTAAAGCGTATAAATCTGTTTTTTCGGGTGTTACATCTTCTGTTTTTACACCCAATAGAGTAGGGGAGTTTGTTGGGCGAATTTTTTATGTTTCAGATATAAATAAAGCAAAAGCTGTGCTTTCTACAATTGTTGGTAGTTATAGTCAAGTGCTTATTACCTTGCTGCTTGGAATAATTGCTTTTTTTATTTCTAAACCAATTGTGATTTCTAAAATTCAAATTAATACCATAGAAATAAATATATTATTTATTGTTTTAACCCTTATTTTACTTATACTTTTTTTTAATGTTTTTTTATTATCGAGTTTAACCACCAAACTAAATATTTCAAACAAATTTAAAAAAACTTTTAATTCGTTAAAACTATACTCATCGGTAGATTTGGCAAAGATTTTAAGTTTTAGTTTTATCAGATATTTGATTTTTGCTTTGCAGTTTGTGTTGGTGGTTTTGTTTTTCGATATTGATATAAAATTTATTGATATACTACTGGGTTTAGCACAGTTTTATCTTGTTTTGTTAATAATTCCGACAATATCTATTGCCGAACCAGGAATAAGAGGTATTGTTGCTATGGCAGTTTTTAGTCAATATACAAATAATGTAGAAGCTATTATAATTTCTATTAGTGTGCTTTGGGTTATAAATATTGTTATACCTGCCTTATTAGGTTCTGTTGTTATGTTCTTTAGTAAAAATGATATTTAAAAATAGTTTATAGTGTATAGTT
>CAZRWZ010000179.1:0-5774 GCA_964603745.1 uncultured Bacteroidaceae bacterium
AAGACTGCCGACTGAAGACTGAAGACTGAAGACTGAAGACTGAAGACTGAAGACTAAAGACTGCCGACTGAATACTGCCGACTGAAGACTGAAGACTGCCGACTGAATACTGCCGACTGAAGACTGAATACTGCCGACTGCCGACTGAAGACTGCCAACTGAGGACTGCCGACTGCGGACTAAGAACTAAGGACTAAATAATTAAAACCACCAATTACACATTACTAATTATAAATTATTATTTGTACATCTTATCTCTCAATGCTTTAATTTTATCATCAAGAATATAATCATCGTAATCCATAAGTTTATCAATAATCCCGTTTGGAGTTAGTTCAATAATACGATTACAAACAGTATGTATAAATTCGTGGTCGTGCGACGACATAAAAACATTACCCGGATATTTTATTAAATTATTATTGAACGATTGTATTGATTCCAAATCTAAGTGATTTGTTGGAGTATCTAAAACCAAAGCATTTGCATCAGTAAGCATCATTTTAGAAATCATGCAACGCATTTTTTCTCCTCCGGAAAGTACTGTTACTTTTTTTGTTATATCATCGCCAGAGAAAAGCATTTTACCTAAATACCCTTTTATATATAGTTCGGTTGTGTCGTTAGTAAACTGACAAAGCCAATCGAACAAATTTAAATTACTTTCGAAAAACTTAGAATTATCTATTGGCATATATGCTTTTGTTATTGTTTGCCCCCATTGAAACGAACCCGACTCAGCTTCTTGTTTATCGTTAATTATCTCAAAAAAAGCTGTCATTGCACGTGGGTCGCGTGATAAGAAAACGATTTTATCTCCTTTGTTTGCATAAAATTCTACATCTTTAAACAAAACTGTTCCTTCTATACTTGCACTTAAATTATGTACTTCAAGAATTTTATCGCCTGCTTCTCGTTCTGGGCTAAAAATAATACCCGGATATTTTCTTGTAGATGGCTCAATATCATCAACATTAAGTTTTTCTAACATTTTTTTGCGGCTAGTAGTTTGCTTCGATTTTGCTACGTTTGCACTAAATCGTGATATAAATTCCTGCAATTCTTTTCGTTTTTCTTCGGCTTTTTTGTTTTGCAGCTGACGTTGTTTTAGAGCCAACTGACTACTTTGATACCAAAAACTATAATTACCTGCAAACATTTTTATTTTACCGTAATCTATATCAACAGTATGTGTGCTAACTGCATCTAAAAAGTGTCTATCGTGAGAAACAACAAGAACTGTGTTTTCGTAATTTGCCAGATAATTCTCTAACCACATTACAGTTTCTAAATCTAAATCGTTTGTTGGCTCATCAAGTAAAAGATTATCTGGTTTACCAAAAAGTGCCTGTGCTAACAGTACTCTAACTTTTTGTTTACCACTCATATCTTTCATCAATACATGATGAAATTTTTCTTTTATTCCTAAATCGCTTAAAAAATTGGCAGCATCACTTTCGGCGTTCCAGCCGTCCATTTCGGCAAATTGGTCTTCGAGTTCGGCAGCTTTTATGCCGTCTTCTTCCGAAAAATCTGGCTTGGCATACAAAGCATCTTTCCTTTGCATTATATCCCAAAGCACCGAATGACCTTTCATAACAGCGTTTAACACAGTGTATTCGTCAAAAGCATAGTGGTCTTGACTTAGCACAGACAAACGCTCGCCAGCTCCCAAACTAACACTACCTCTGTTTGATTCTAATTCGCCAGATATTGCTTTTAAAAATGTTGATTTTCCTGCTCCATTAGCCCCTATCACTCCATAAATATTTCCTGCTGTAAATTTTATATTTACATCTTGAAACAATGGTTTCTTCCCAAACTGAATTGTTAAATCTGATACTGTAATCATTAAATATTAATCTTTAAAAATAAAAGTTTGCAAATGTACATTAATTAGTTGATGTGAACTAAAATTTCAACACTTAACTCTCTTGACTTTATAAACAAATTCTGGATAAACTATGCGGAGTTAATATCTTCAACAGCAAAACTACATTCGCATTATTAAACAGCTTTTTTACAATTTTAACTATTTTGCAATAGAACAATACAACATTTTTTATTACTTTTGAAAATAAATTTAAATTTGATGAAAATAACAAAAATTTTAGATAAAGAATTTATACCATACTTAAGTTCGGAAGAAATTCTTGTTAGAATCGAAGAAATAGCTAAACAATTAAACCACAGTTTAAAAGGGAAAGACCCTATTTTTATAGGAATACTTAACGGTTCATTTATGTTTGCTTCGGATTTATATAAAGAAATTACCGTACCAAGCCAAATAAGTTTCTTAAAACTAGCTTCGTATCAAGGAATTAGTTCAACAGAAAATATCAAAAAATTAATTGGTATAAACGAAGATATTACAAACAAAACCCTTGTTATTATTGAAGATATTGTTGATACAGGGAATACTTTAGACCATATTATCAAGCAATTGAAAAAATACGAACCTAAAGAAATAATTATTGTAACTCTTTTATTTAAACCCAAAGCATACAAAAAAAATTTTAAGATACATCATTACGCTTTTGAAATACCTAATAATTTTATTATTGGTTATGGTTTAGACTACAATGGTTATGGTAGAAATTTAAAAGATATTTTAATTCTAAAAAATCAACAAAATGAAAATAAATAAAAACATAATTATTTCTGCATTAATTGTTTTATTAATAATTTCGTCACTATGGTTTTTTAGTAATATAGTTATTTATATGATTATAGCTTACATTGTATCATTAATTGGTTCGCCTATAAACAAAATTTTAAAAAAAATACACATTGGTAAATTTTCTATACCAAACAGTTTAAATGCTTTTTTAACACTTCTTTCTGTGTGGATAATTTTCTTTACATTTTTTAGAATTTTTATACCAATAATTACAAACGAAGCTAAAACCTTATCGCAAATTAACCCGCAACACTTTGTTGATGTTTTTAAAGAACCAATATCAAGTATCGAAAATATTTTTTATAAACTTAACAATAGACAAACAGAATTATCGGTTTATATAAAAGAAAAAGCTCAAGTATTTTTAAACATTTCTGCTCTTTCAAGCTCTGTTTTATCAATAGGTTCAATTTTCAGCAAGCTTATAATTGGTTCATTTGCAGTTTCTTTTATTTCGTTTTTCTTTATAAAAGACAGTTATTTATTCTACCGAATAATTTTATTAATGATTCCCGACCAATACGACTCTAGGGTTAAACTTGCTATGATAAAATCTCAACGACTTTTAAGCCGTTATTTCATAGGTTTATTTATTGAAATATTGCTTGTTGCAACACTTGTAACAATTGGTATGTTAATTATAGGTTTAGAATTTCAACACGCTATAACAATAGGTCTTATTGCCGGATTATTTAATATTATTCCTTATGTTGGACCAATTATAGGTGCAATCTTTGGAATTATTATTGCCACAGCCGTAAACATAGATTTAGATTTATACACTAAACTTATACCTTTAATTGGTTATTCTGCTCTTGTTTTTGCCATTGTTCAATTATCTGATAATATTATATTTCAACCATTTATATATTCAAACTCGGTAAATGCCCACCCACTAGAAATTTTTATAATAATTCTTGCAGCAGGAAGTTTGGCAGGAATTGGAGGTATGATACTTGCAGTACCTGTTTATACAATTTTTAGAATTTTTGCAGGAACTTTCTTAACAAACTTTAAAGTAATAAACTCACTCACAAAACATCTTAATTAAATGAGATTACTAATAATACTAATATTTTTTTCTTTAACAGTTTTTTCGCAAGAAGCCGAAAAACAAGAATATTACATCGATAATCATTTACGTTACAACGATTACGTTTATAAAGACAGTATCTTATCCGTAAAAATTTTTAGAGATGGTTGGGAACTATCCTACCCTTTCATTAATTTAAACACAAACGACCAAGTCACACTTTTGTTTGATGATATTGGTCACGATGTTAGAGATTTTTCTTACAAAATAGTACATTGTACATCAGATTGGAAACCATCTGACCTAATGCCAATGGATTATTTAGCAAGTCAGACCTACGATATTATTACTGATTATAAATTCTCATTTAATACAGTTGTGAACTACACAAACTACAGAGTTACAATACCCAACGATAACATACAATTTACCATATCAGGAAATTATTTACTAATTGTTTACGAAGATGATAATGAAGAAAACCTTGTATTAACAGCTCGTTTCTCTGTATTTGAGCCAATTACAAATATTAAAGCAAATATTACAAAAGCAAATCAAATTGAGTTAAGAAAATTCAATCAGCAAGTAAATTTTATTGTTAATCTTAACAACATCAATCTAAACGATGCATATCAAGAAATTAAACCAATTGTTTTGCAAAATGGGTTTTGGTGTACGGCTGTTAGCAATATAAAGCCAAATTTTCAACGTGATAAAGATTTAGTTTACGATTATAATGATAAACTTTCTTTTCAGGCAGGTAACGAATTTAGAAATTTTGATATTAAAGATTTAAAATATCAATCACAATTTATAAAAGAAATAGTTTTTGAGAATCCTTTTTATCATATTAAACTTTACGATGACGAAGCACGACCGTTTAAAATATACTTTTCTGACCACGACCTAAATGGAGATTATCTAATAAAAACAAATTATCGTGAAGATAGCAACACCGAAGGCGATTATGTACATATTTACTTCACACTACCGTACGACGCACCATTGGTTGATGGAGATTTATACATCTTCGGACGATTATCTAACGGCAGATTTACTAAAGCTAATCGTATGATTTACAACTATCAGCGTAAAGCTTATCAACTAAGATTAATGTTAAAACAAGGTTACTACAACTACGAATATGTTTATCTTAAAGATAATGAAAAAAAACCCGATTTTGCATACATAGAAGGCAGTCATTGGGAAACAGAAAACGATTATCAAATATTAATTTATTTTCATGGTTTTTCTTCAAGATACGATAGACTTGTTGGCTACGAAACTTTTAACACACTTGAATAATGACAAAAAAAGAACGATACAAGTATATAATAGATTACTTTAAAAAAAATAAACCAATTGCCGAAACAGAGCTAAATTTCACAAACTCGTTTGAACTAATTGTAGCAGTTATACTTTCGGCACAATGCACCGATAAGCGAGTAAATGTAATAACTCCCGAAATATTTAAATATTACCCTAGCCCAAAAGAAATGGCTGAAACCGAAGTTTACGAAATTTTTGAGCTTATAAAATCGTGTTCTTATCCTAACAACAAAGCAAAGCATCTTTCGGGAATGGCAAAAATGTTGGTTTCAGAATTTAATTCTAAAATTCCTGATACTATGGAAAAATTAATTAAACTACCTGGGGTTGGCAGAAAAACAGCAAATGTTATTCTATCGGTAGCATTTAACAAACCTGCAATGGCTGTTGATACTCATGTTTTTAGAGTTTCGGAAAGATTGGGCTTAAGCACAAAGGCAAAAAATCCGTTAGAAACCGAAAAACAACTTGTGAAACACATTCCCCAAGAATTATTACCAATTGCTCATCACTGGCTAATTTTACACGGTAGATATGTATGCTTGGCTCGTAAACCAAAATGCCATGAATGTGAATTAACAAAATGGTGTAAATATAAAAACCTTAAAACCAACAAACTGTAGGAAATAATAGTAACAGAAATAAATCTTTGAATAATGAAAAAAGAATGACGAATGAAATTTAAGATTAGCAATAGAACCATTTAGCAATTAGTAATGTGTAATTAGTAAT
>CAZRWZ010000180.1:0-5700 GCA_964603745.1 uncultured Bacteroidaceae bacterium
ATTTATTTTAATATCTTCAAACTGATTAACTATTTTTTTAGCACCAATATTCAATTCAGAACTAAAATGATTTTTTCTAAAAAAAATACTCGCATCTTTATTCTTCTTTAAAGGTTTTGGGTTAATGTAATAATCAATTCCTTTATTAAATATTTTATCAATCTTTTTTAAATGGCTTATTTTTACTTCGTCAGTAAATATTTCTTCCTTTGAAATAGGGTTTTTCAACCCTTCACTAATTCTATCCAATAATTCAGCAACTGAAAGTCTGTAAAGGCTTAGCAGGTATTCAATTCGCGATATGTTAATTTCAATATTCAAGAATATTTTCTTTTTTTACAAAGATATGAAAAATTTATGAATCTATTATTTTGGCTATTTTTAAATTTAATTCCGTCTTCTTATTTATACCTAAAAAGTATAAAAATATTTATCAATATTTAAAATAAAACACCTGTGCTTAATAAATCCTCGTAAATCTGTAACACTTCGAGGTTTTTGCCCCGATTAAATAATCAGCTTAATTTATAGTTAAATAGGAATTATTAACATTTTTTAAAATTTCCGTATTAAAGTGCTTGAATATAAAATATTTTATTTATCTTTGTTCTAAATTAGCTAAAAACATATGAATATATTCTATCTATTAATTGGTGTAAGCCTTTTTGCAGCCCTAATATTTCTAGGGATATTTATTTGGGCAGTTCGCTCTGGGCAGTTCGAGGATAATGTAACACCATCAATACGAATGTTATTCGATGATGATGAGCTAGAAACAGAAACAAAAAAATCGAATAAATAAATTAAACAGCTTATGGAATTAGAAAAATTTTATTACGACAACAAGATTGTTAAGCTATTCATTCATGCTACAATCATTTGGGGTATTGTAGGAGTTATTGTAGGGCTGTTAGTTGCATTGCAATTAGCATTTCCTGTATTTAATTTTGATTTTGAATACATAACATTTGGTCGTATGCGACCATTACACACAAATGCAATAATCTTTGCCTTTGTAGGAAATGCAATTTTTGCAGGAGCATATTACTCTATTCAGAAATTATTAAAAGCTAGAATGTGGAACGACACACTTAGTTATTTTAACTTTTGGGGTTGGCAATTAATTATTGTTCTGGCTGCTGTATCATTTGTTTTTGGGTGGACAACAGGAAAAGAATATGCCGAACTAGAATGGCCAATTGATATTATGATTGCACTTGTATGGGTATCATACGGAGTAAACATGATTGGAACAATGGTTAAACGAAGAACAAAGCACATTTATGCAGCCATTTGGTGGTATGTTGCAACATTTGTTGGTGTAGCAGTTCTTCACATTGTTAATTCATTCGAGATTCCTGTATCATTATTTAAATCATATCCAATTTATGCAGGAGCACAAGATGCTGTTGTGCAATGGTGGTACGGACACAATGCCGTAGCATTTTTTCTTACAACACCATTTCTTGGGTTAATGTATTATTATCTGCCAAAAGCATCAGGAAGACCAATTTATTCTTATAAATTATCAATTATCCACTTTTGGGCATTAATATTTTTATATATGTGGGCAGGACCACACCATTTATTATATCAAGCATTGCCAGATTGGGCACAAGCACTCGGAGTAACATTTTCTATAATGCTTATCGCACCATCTTGGGGAGGTATGATAAACGGGCTTTTAACACTTCGTGGAGCTTGGGATAAAGTTCGTGATAGTGCAGCACTTAAATTTATGGTTGTTGCCGTAACTGCTTACGGAATGTCAACTTTCGAGGGACCAATGATGTCGCTTAAAAATGTAAACGCAATATCTCACTTTACAGATTGGACTATTGCACACGTACATATTGGTGCAATGGGTTGGAACGGAGGTTTAACCTTTGGTATGTTATATTGGTTAGTTCCTAAATTATTTAGATCTAAATTATTTTCAGAAAAACTTGCAAATACACACTTTTGGTTAGCCACATTAGGAATGTTAATTTATGCAATACCACTTTATTGGGCAGCAATAACACAATGGTTAATGTGGAGAGAGTATAATCCGGAAGGATTTTTACAGTATCCAAATTTTTTAGCTACAGTAACACAAATTTTACCTATGTATATGTTTAGAGCATTAGGAGGATTACTATTTTTAATAGGATTCGTATTAATGATGTGGAACTTATATAAAACAATGGCAAACGGTGCATTTATTAATGATGAAGAAAGTGAAGCTCCTGCTTTAGAAAATAAAATTTCGAGAACAGCAGCCGGCGAAACAATTCACCGTTGGTTAGAACGAAAACCTGCAAAATTTGTTATATGGGCATTTATTGCTCTTGCAATTGGAGGAGCCGTAGAAATTATTCCTATGGTATTTATAAAATCAAATATTCCTACAATAGAAAGTGTTAAGCCATACACACCACTTGAATTAGCAGGTCGTGATATTTATGTAAGAGAAGGTTGCTACACATGTCACTCGCAAATGGTACGTCCATTCCGTTGGGAAACAGATAGATATGGCGAATACTCTAAAATTGGTGAATTTGTTTACGACCATCCATTCCAATGGGGTTCTAAAAGAACAGGACCCGACTTGGCACGAGAAGGCGTTGTAAACGGACCAATGTATAAAAGTGCATCGTGGCATTATGCTCACTTTATAGATGCAGCAAATATGTCGCCAGGTACAATAATGCCTAATTATGTATGGTTTGCCGATAATGATATAGATTTAGATATTATACCTGCAAAAATTAGAGTAATGCAAACTCTTGGAGTACCTTATCCCGAAGGATTTGATAAAATTGCAGTTGAGAATCTAAAATCGCAAGCACAAGGAATTGCTGATGAATTAAAAAAATCTGGCATAGATATAGAACCTACAAAACAAATGATTGCAATGATTGCATATCTTCATAAATTAGGTAGAGATATTTCTAGCGATGCTCAAGTAGAAAAAGCAATACCCACAGAAACAGAAAGTACAGAAGATAAATCAGCAGAAATTGAAGAAGCTACTAAAGAATTAGCTCCTGTAGAATTAAGTCAGAAACCTGAAGATATTGAAGCAGGGAAAGAAGTTTTTACAACTATTTGTGCAGCTTGTCATGGTGTTACAGGCGAAGGTATAGCCACTTTCCCTAGTTTAGTTGATGATGAGTGGTTATATGGAAATGAACCTGAAAATGTTGTTAATACAATAACAAATGGTGCAGAAAATGGAATGACTGCTTACAAAACTCAAATGAGTGAGGAAAAAATAAAACAAGTAGCATCATATATATTATTTGAACTTAATAAATAATGAAGATAGTAAGTAGTGTATTAGAAAATATTGAAGGTATTCAGATATTCTATAATATCGGAGTTTTAATATTCTTTAGCTTTTTTATGACAGTTGTTTATAGAACATATTTTATGACATCAAATAAAGAAGCTGAAGATATTAAAAACTCAATTTTCGATAATGACGAGAATAATTTATCAGATTCAAAAAACTTAAAATTATAAGATTATGACAACAGAAAAAGATATTCAAAATACTGATGATTATCAATACAATGAAGAGTATGATGAAAAATTGATGGATCATGATTATGATGGAATTAAAGAATTAGATAATCCTGCTCCTGCTTGGATTATGGCTCTTTTTTATGTAAGTATTGCAATTGCTGTTTTTTATGGAGCTTATTATTTTTGGTTTGGACAAGGACCAAATCAAATAGAAGAATATGCTGCTGAAAATTTAGCTTATACCGAAAAATATAAGAATGTTCAATCGACAAAAGATATAAAACTTTTAACAGATGAAGCATCGATAGCAGAAGGAGCAAGTATTTACAACGAAATGGCTTGTGCAACATGCCACGGTGTAAATGGCGAAGGAAATGCAGTAGGACCAAACTTAACAGATAATTTCTGGAAAAATGGTTGTAGTTTCGAACAAGTATTTACATTAGTAAAAGATGGAAAAGCAGCTACAGCAATGACGGCTTACAAAACAAAAATGTCGGAAAATAAAATACAAAAAGTAACAAGCTATATTTTAGTTAAACTAAAAAATTCTAATCCGGCAAATGCGAAAGATGCAGAGGGTGATGAATGTAAATAGAAAATTTAATGCAAAATATTAAATTATATATTATAAAAAGGGGGGATTTAGTTTCCTCTTTTTCTGTTTAAATAAAGATTTTAAAATCTTAAATTCTATAATTATGTCAGAAGAATTATCATTTAGAGATCGTCCGATAAATATGGACGAAAAAGGAAGAAGAAAATGGATATACGCAAAAAAACCAAGAGGCAAATGGTTTAATTATAGAACAATAGTGAGTTGGGCATGGATATTTATGTTTGTATCTCTTCCAATAATCAAAATAAATGGTTATCCGGTAATGTTATTAGATATTGTACACAGAAAATTTATAATTTTTGGTGCAATATTTTGGGCACAAGATACCTTTATTTTAGCATTATTAATGCTTTCTTTTGTTTTATTCATTTTGCTTTTTACGGTAACTTTTGGTAGAATTTGGTGTGGTTGGGCATGTCCACAAACCATATTTTTAGAAATGATTTATCGTAAAATTGAATATTTAATTGAAGGCGATTTTAAAGACAGACATAAATTAGATAAAGCTTCTTTAACAGGGAATAAAATTTTTAGAAAAACTATAAAACATATAATCTTTATAATTATATCAATACTTATAACAAACACATTCTTAATGTGGTTTATTGGGTTCGAGGGCTTAAAAGAATTAATACAAGAGCCTGTATCTGAGCATACAAGCGGATTTGTTATTATGCTCATTATTTCTGGTTTCTTTTATTGGGTATATTCTTTTTTCAGAGAACAAATATGTACAATGGTTTGTCCTTATGGTAGAATGCAAGGGGTTTTGTTAGACTCTAAATCGATAATTGTTGCCTACGATTACAAAAGAGGAGAACCTCGTGGTCAAAAAGATGGTGGCGATTGTGTAAACTGTCAACAATGTGTTTCGGTTTGTCCTACGGGTATTGATATCAGAAACGGAACTCAACTAGAATGTATTAACTGTACGGCATGTATAGACGAATGTAATACAATAATGAAAAAAGTAAACAAACCAGAAGGTTTAATACGCTTTGACTCTATTGAAGGAATAGAAAAAGGCGAGAGAAAAATCTGGAATACAAGAAATATCGCATACTCGGCAGTATTGTTAGGGATTTTAACATTTTTTGTTATCACACTATTATCACGACCTAAATTAGAAACTACAATACTAAGAACACCGGGTTTAACATATCAAAAATATGATGATGGAAAAATTTCTAACGTGTATAATATTAAAATAGTTAATAAAACACACGATGCAATTAATTTTGAAATTAAAACACTTAATATTAATGCCGAAATACAAATGTCTGGTAACAAACAAGTTTTAGAAGACCAAGCAATGTTTGAATCTGTATTTGTTCTAAAACTTGATAAATCGGAATTACAAGGTAGAAAAACAGATATAGAATTTGGTATTTTTGATAATGGAGAACTTATTGAAACTTATGATGTTACTTTTTCTGGTCCGTAATTATTTGGTATTATACAATGAAGATATTAGAAGTTAGACCTTAGACAAAATATTAATCCCTAAAAATAGAGATTGTCTATAAAGTCCGATTTCTGCGTTGTTGCTCAAAATCCAAATCCTCAAATAC
>CAZRWZ010000181.1:0-5677 GCA_964603745.1 uncultured Bacteroidaceae bacterium
TTTGAGCAACAACGCAGAAATCAGACTTTATAGACAAGCTCTATTTAGTTTAATTTCTTTTCTAATTTTAATTGTATTCTATTTCTTATTTTATCTACATCAATAATTTGTACCATAACTTGCTGATGCAAACGAATAATCTTATGCGGATTATCAACAAACTCGTCGGACATATTAGAAACATGAATTAAACCATTTTGTTTAATCCCTATATCAACAAAAGCACCAAAATTTGTAATATTATTGATAATTCCAGGAATTATATCTCCGTTATTTATATCATCAATAGTTTTTATATCGGCAAACTCTAACATTCGCACTGCTTTTCGTGGGTCTCTTCCCGGTTTTAGAAGCTCTTGTTTAATATCATTTAGAGTTGGCTCGCCTACTTTATTTGTAATATAATTTTTTACATTAATTTTAGCGATTAAACCATCATCACCCACAAGTTTACTTACTTCGCAAGACGCATCTTTCGCCATTTTCTTAACAATAGCATAACTTTCTGGGTGAACAGCCGAGTTATCAAGCTGATTACTTCCATTTTTAATTCGTAAGAAACCCGCCGACTGTTCAAATGCTTTTGCACCCATACCTGATATTTTTTTAAGCTCATTTCTATTATCAAAAGCACCTTTTTTGGTTCTGTATTCAATAATAGAATTGGCAAGCTTATCTCCTATTCCGGCTACATATTTAAGCAAATATTTACTCGCAGTATTTAAATCAACACCCACAGAATTTACACAGCTTTCTACAACCAAATCAAGATTTTCTTTCAATATTTTTTGGTCAACATCGTGCTGATACTGTCCTACTCCTATTGATTTTGGTTCAATTTTCACAAGCTCAGCCAATGGATCAACCAAGCGGCGACCAATAGAAACCGCACCTCGCACAGTTACATCATAATCGGGAAACTCTTCTCTTGCAACTTTCGATGCCGAATATATTGATGCTCCAGCTTCGTTTACAACATAAACTCGCACTTCCCTATCAAACATAATCCCTTTAATAAAGCGTTCTGTTTCTCGGCTTGCTGTACCATTACCAATTGCAATTGCTTCTATTTTATATTGACTTACAAGCGATGCTATTTTCTTTTTTGCTAGTTTAACATCGTTTTTAGGTGGGTGCGGATATATTGTAGCATTTGTTAGCAAATCGCCTTGCTCGTTTAAACAAACCACCTTACAACCTGTTCTAAAACCAGGGTCTATTGCCAACACTCTTTTCTGACCCAACGGAGGTAAAAGCAAAAGTTGGCGTAAATTCTCGGCAAATACCATTATTGAATCTAAATCAGCTTTTTCTTTTGCTTTTCGTAAAAATTCATTTTCTAAAGATGGTTGTAACAAACGCTTATATGCATCTTTACAGGCTGTTTTAACCAATTGCCCAGACGCATTTTGCGATTTCACAAAAATACGATGTAAATTATCTAATGCTTTTTCTTCTTCAATATTTACTTTAATACGTAACAAACCCTCGTCTTTTGCACGGAGCATTGCCAACAAACGATGCGATGGTATTTTAGATAATTTCTCGTCCCAATCGAAATAATCGTTATATTTATCGGCTTCTTCCTTTTTTGTTGAAACTACTTTTGAAACTATCTTAGCTTGATAATCAAAAAGTTTACGAATATTTTTTCGTGATATTTCACTCTCGCTAACTCGCTCTGCTATAATATCTAATGCCCCTTGTATTGCTTCCTCATTATTTTCCACATCGCCTTTTACAAATCTATATGCTGCGTTTGTAGGGTCGTTTTCGTTTTGTTTCATTATGATATTTGCCAATGGCTCCAAGCCTTTTTCTGCTGCAATTATTGCTCTAGTTTTTCGCTTTTGTTTATATGGCAGATAAATATCTTCCAGAGTATCAATATCTTTTGTGTTTTCAATTTTTTGTTTTAATGTATCGCTTAATTTGCCTTGTTCATCAATAGATTTTAAAACAAGTTCTTTCCGCTTATTAAAATCAATAATTTTTTGAAATTCTACCTTTATATCAGCAATTTGTACTTCGTCTAAATTGCCTGTAAGCTCTTTTCTATATCTGCTTATAAAAGGAATTGTTGCACCGCTTTCTAGTAGTTTTATAGTGTTTTTTATTTGTATAACACTTATATTTAATATCTTAGAAACTTCTTTTATTATTATATCCATATCATCAAAAGTAAAATAAAAAGTTGAATACTTAAAACTATCAATACATTCTATCAATTATTTTCTAACAATAAACAAAAAAAACAATTTATTTTTCTATTTTTGTTTACCAAATAAAAAAGTAAGAAATGAGTGAATTAGATAAGTATTTTAGTAAGTTTAGAGAGAACACCATCGGATATAATTTTGAATACAATACTCCTTTTGGAAACAAAAAATTAATTTATGCCGACTGGGTTGCAAGTGGTAGATTATACAAACCTATCGAAGATAAAATAGCAAATGATTTTGGACCATTTGTTGCAAACACGCATACCGAAACTAGCGAAACAGGTATGTTAATGACAAACTCATATCATTACGCACAAAACATTATAAAAAAGCATGTAAATGCCGATAAAAATGATGTTTTAATAAGTGTAGGATTTGGAATGACTGCTGCAATTAATAAATTTCAGCGTATTTTAGGAATAAAATATTGTGGTCAAGAAAATAAATATTGCAAATCTAACAAAGATAAGCCTGTTGTTTTTGTTACTCACATGGAACATCATTCAAATCACACATCATGGCTAACTTCTATAGCAGATGTTGTTATTATAGAACCTGACAAGGATTTTTTAGTAGATTTAAATGATTTAGAGAAAAAATTGAACGAATACAAAGATCGTAAATTTAAAATTGGAGCATTTACTGCTGCTTCAAACGTAACAGGAATAGAACCTCCATATCATAAAATGGCAAAAATGATGCATCAACACGGAGGCGTTTGTTTTGTAGATTTTGCAATGGCAGCACCTTATGTAGATATTAATATGCACCCTGCCGACCCAATGGAAAAACTTGATGCTGTTACATTTTCGCCACATAAATTTCTTGGAGGTCCCGGAGCATCGGGAGTGCTTATTTTTGATTCAAGTTTGTATAACAGAGAAATACCTGATAATCCTGGTGGCGGAACAGTAAATTGGACAAATGCGTGGAACGAATATAGCTTTATTGATAATATTGAACTTAGAGAAGATGGTGGCACACCGGGTTTTCTACAAACAATACGAACTTCGTTAGCAATAAAATTGAAAGAAGATATTAGTGTAGAAAAAATAAGAAAAAGAGAAGAAGAAATATTAAAAATAGTTTTTAATAGATTTAGTAAAATTGAAGGAATAAATGTTTTAGCCGAAAATCAAAAAGACAGATTAGGAGCAATTTCTTTTTATCACAAAAAAATACATTACAACCTTATAGTAAAGCTTTTAAGTGATATGTATGGAGTGCAAGTACGAGGCGGTTGTGCCTGTGCCGGTACTTACGGACACTATATGCTTAATGTATCGCATGAAGAATCTAAACGAATTACAAAAAATATAGATGCAGGCGATTTATCAGAGAAACCAGGTTGGGTTCGTTTGTCGATACACCCTATAATGACAGATAATGAAGTGAATTATATTATGGATGCTATTGAAGAAATAGTTAGAAAATATGAGGAACTTACTAAGTTATACACATACTTGCCAAAAGTAAATGAATATGTATATAAAGAAGATTATAAAAGAATTGATTATAAAAAATGGTTCGAACTATAAAATAAAAAATAATAATTTAATAAAAACTAAAAAGAAATATATGAAAAATAAATTTTTAGCCATAACGGCACTTTTTATTAGTTTAATATTTGTTTCTAATAAAATAGAAGCATGTACAAACTATTTAATCACAAAAGGAGCATCAAAAGATGGTTCTGTAATGATTTCTTATGCCGCAGACTCTCATGTTCTTTATGGAGACTTATATCACTGGCCTGCACAAAAATGGCCAGAAGGTTCAATGCTTAAAGTATATGATTGGGATTCGGGAAAATATTTGGGCGAAATTAAACAAGCAAAAGAAACCTATAATGTAATAGGAAATGTAAACGAATATCAAGTAGCTATTGGCGAAACAACCTACGGTGGTCGTGAAGAATTATGGCATCAAGATGGAGCAATAATGGATTATGGTAGTTTAATCTACATCTCGTTACAACGCTCTAAAACAGCTCGTGAAGCCATTAGAGTATTTACTACATTAATGTCGGAGTATGGATATTACAGCGAGGGAGAATCTTTTTCAATAGCAGACCCTAACGAGGCTTGGATTTTAGAAGTTATAGGCAAAGGACAAGGCGAAAAAGGAGCAGTTTGGGTAGCTCGTAAAATACCAGACGGATACGTTTCGGCACATGCAAACCAAGCACGTATAACAACTTTCCCTTTAAAAGGGAAAAATACAATACCTTTTTCTAAAATTAGTAAAATAAACGATCCTAATATAGAAAATGTATATTCTGATGATGTTATTACATTTGCAAGAAAAAAATCTTGGTTTACAGGAAAAGACGAAGATTTTAGTTTTTCTGATACTTATGCACCCGTTACATTTGGCGGTGCTCGTTTTTGCGAAATAAGAGTTTGGTCTATGTTTAATGATGTAGCTGATGGAATGGATAAATATTGGAATTATTGCAAAGGAACAGGAATAGAACATGCCGATAAATTAGCAAACGGACATATAAACACCGATAAATATGCTACAAACCGCATGCCTTTGTGGATTAAGCCAAAACAAAAAGTTTCGGTAGAAGATATGATGCACTTTATGAGAAATCATCTTGAAGGAACAGAACTTGATATGAGTAAAGATATTGGAGCAGGACCTTTTGGCATGCCTTATCGTTGGAGACCTTTAACTTGGGAAGTTGACGGTAAAAAATATTGTAACGAAAGAGCAACAGCAACACAACAAACAGGTTTTTCTTTTATAGCACAGCTTAGGGGATATTTACCACGTGAAATTGGTGTAATAAATTGGTTTTCTGTAGATGATGCCTCAAGTTCTGTTTATATCCCTATGTATGCTTGTATGACTAAAATACCTAAGTCTTTTGCTGTTGGTAATGGCGATATTACTACATACTCAGAAACTTCTGCATTTTGGACATTTAACTTAGTTTCTAATTGGGCATATACTCGTTATAATGTAATTCACCCCGAAATTGAAGTAAAACAAAAAGCATATGAAGATAAATATATTGCAGATGTTGCAAAAAATGATATTAAAGCACAAGAGCTTTATAAAGAATCGCCTGCAAAAGCAGTTGAGTTTTTAACAAACTATTCTGTTACAGAAGCTGATAATCTTGTAAAAGAATGGAAAACATTCTTTTTTGAATTATTTGTAAAATATTCCGACGGAAATATAGTAACAAAATCGGAACATCAAAAAGATTACAAATATGATGTACCAAAATTAGAACAACCAGGCTATGGCAACGATTGGTACAAAAAAATTGTTAAAGAAACAGGCGATAAGTTTTTAATGCCTGCTGGCGATGGTCATTAAAATTATATAAATTACCGATATAAAAAAGAGCTGCTATTTATAGTAGCTCTTTTTTTTATAACTAATGTCTGTCCATAAAGTAAAGAGATTGAACTCGAACTTTCTACACCAGACATTTGAAG
>CAZRWZ010000182.1:0-5674 GCA_964603745.1 uncultured Bacteroidaceae bacterium
CATTTAAATTCTTTACAAATTTAATTAATTTTTCTATGATAATCACTTTTATTATTTATAACCGTAACCTAGTTATGCTTATTTGTTAAAACTTATAGCTAATTCCCAAACTTGGCATAATAGGTAATTGATTCACTCTTTTGTTTTCTATTGGGTCTACATAAAAAACATTTTCTCTGTTATAGATATTTGTAATACTAAATACAGCTTCAAGTTTAGATGCATTTTTAAATTCAAATTTCTTTTTTACTGAGGCATCTAATCTATGATAGAAAGGTAAACGGCCTTTGTTTAAATCGTCGTAAATAATTCCTACATTATTATTAGACGAGGTATAGTCGTTTCCAATACCTTCGTTAAACGAAACTTCTTCGTAGTACCCTTGTCTTTTTGTAAAAGCAAAACCAGACCCAAGATTCCAACGTATTGATGCTTCCCAGTCATATCCTTTTCCAAAAACATAGGTAGTTAAAAAATTTATATTATGTCTTCGGTCGTAGTAAGGTGTATACTCTTGATATTCGTCTTGGCGAGTTACAAAACCTAGAGAATAAACTGCCCATACATACAATCTTTTGTAGTCGTATTTTACTAAAAAATCTACGCCATAAGCATCGCCATTTTCTATAATAAAATCTTTTTTATAATAATCTGGTATATCTGCATTTGCAGGTGTATCATCATAAATTTTATTTTTATTTATATTTATTAGCTGTGAGTTTCTTTTTAAATATCCTTCAACATTAAGATTTATATGGTTAGTAATATCTACTTCTGTTCCAAAAATAATATGTTGCGATTTTTGAAGTTTACTTTCAACATCTTCGCCTTTATATGTGCTAGGTAAACTTGTAGGTGACGATATAAATCCATAAAAAAGGTTTACAACATCTCTGTCGGAGTTTACAGCAATAAGGTTTTGCGAATAAATACCACCTGCTAATTTAAGTCTAAAACGATCTGTTACGTTATATTTCATTCCTATACGTGGTTCTAAAGAATTTTCTGATAAAGAAACATATCTAATTAAGCGAATGCCTGGTTCTAGTAATAACTTTCCGAAAATCATTTTGTATTTAGCATAACCCGATAAATCGGTATTGTTTTGTTCGTGCTGAATATGCATTCCGGCAGAGTTGTAGAAGTTGAAATCTGTTTTTCCACCCTCTACTTCAATTCCATAATCTAGTTGATTTTTACCCAAATAGTATGTAAATGCTAATCCAAAACTAAAGCCATTTGAACCGCTCATGCGAGGTAGGTTATCGGCACTCGACAATGATACTTCGTAATCTGAAAAAGCAAAATTAACATGAATAATAGCTTGCGAATTACCAGGAACAAGAGCCATGTTAGTACCAAATCCGTAGTTTGTCCAATGTAAATCAGAAAGTGATTGGTATTTTACTTGGTCATCAAAATTAAAACCAAAGAAACTAAGTTTGCTACCATTTTTTGCATTCATCGAAAATTTCCCGTAAAGGTCTGTGTAATCGAAAGGCAATCCGTTTCCATCATTAACATAGTTATAAAAAATTTGCGACGATTGGCTTAAATACGATGTTTTTGCAGAAACTATAAACGAAGCACTTCCGTTGCCTTCTATAGTTTGTTTTTTTAGTGGACCTTCAAGCAACACTTTACCACCAAAGGTTGTAGCCGAAACTTTTCCCGAAAATTTCTTTTTGTTTCCGTCACGCATTTTCATATCCATAATAGATGAAATTCTACCACCATATTGAGCATTAAATCCACCGGTATAAACATCGGCAGTGCTAATAACATCGGAATCGAAAACAGAGAAGAAACCTATTGAATGGAATGGGTTGTAGATTGTCATTCCGTCCATTAAAACCTTATTTTGAATTGGCGAACCTCCTCTAATGTAGAGCTGACCACCTTGGTCGCCCGAAGATACAACACCAGGTATGATTTGCAAATATTGTGCAATATCTGGCTCGCCACCAATAGATGGTAGTTTTTGCATCTGCTTTGGCGATATTTTAACAACCGATGTTTTAATCTGTGTTTTTTGCTCTTGCCTATCGGCAGAAATTTCAACTGTTTCTAATACTTTAGAGTCTTTTTCTAAGAATAATTTAACTGTTGTAAGTTTGTTTTTTTCAACTTTTATAGTTTTATCTAAATTTTTATATCCTAAAAAACTAGCTTCTAAAATATGAGTGCCAACCGGAACTTTAGAAATGGTAAAGTATCCATTAATATCTGTTGAAGTTCCCATTGTAGTTCCTTTAATTACTACGTTTGCAAACATTGCTACTTCGCCTGTTTCTTTATCGTAGATAAAACCTTTAACACCTCCTGTTTGTGCAAAAATATTTGCAAAAAGCATAAAGCTTATTAATATTAATAGGTATTTTTTATTGTTCATAATTTTAAGCTTTATTTTCTTTAGTTGCTTTGTTAATGTATTGATTTATAGTTTTCAACCTGTCTTTAAGCAAATCAATATTTTCACGTGCAGTATTAATTTTATTTTTGATATCTTTTAATAAATTATCTGCATTTGCCGAAGCACTAAAGAATCCTATGTTGTTTTCAAGTAATACAGTTTCGCTTTCAAACTGAGAAATTCTTTTCAAAAGTTTATCTTTTTCAATTTTAAGTTTTTCTATACTATCTGGGTGATTGGCAATTTCTTCGAGTTTAGATTTCAAACGTAATAAATCTTTTTCTTTTGTATCTATATTAAGTTTATCGTAATGCCCATTAAGGATATTCTTAAATTTTATATTAATCTCCTTTTTATTTTCTAAAGGCACAAAACCAATATTATTCCACGCAGTTTGAAATTCTTTTAACTTGCTAATAGTTTCTTTTACATCATCTAATTGTTTAAACTGTTCTATTTCTTCAATTAGTTTTTCTTTTAGGATAAGATTTTCTTTTTCTTGCTCTAATTGACCTGCAAAGTGTTTTGTTTTGTTATTAAAGAAATTATCGCAAGCAGTTCTAAATCGTTTCCATACTTGGTCTGATTTTTTTCTAGGAACAGGGCCTATGTTTTTCCAATCTTTTTGTATTCTAATAATTTTGTTTGTTGTTTCTTTCCAATTGTCACTGTCAACAAGTTTTTCTACTCTTTCGCACAATTCGTATTTTTGTTGCAAATTAGCTTGTTGTTCTTTTTTTATTTGAGCATAAAATTCTTTTCTTTTATTGTAAAAAGTGTCGCATGCTGTTCGGAATCTTTTATATGTTTCTTTGTTCGTGTTTTTAGGTGTAGGTCCAATTGCTTTCCATTCGGCTTGAATTTCTTCAATTATTTTTGCTCTTTGATTCCAATCTTTTATTGAATCGAAATTTTCCTCTACAATACCCTCAATTTTAATACAAATATTATCTTTAAGTATTAAGTTTTCGTTTTTAATCTCTTTTAAAGAATCGTAAAAATCTTGATGTTTTTTATTTAATAATTTTGTAATTGCACTAAATCGCTCCCATATTTCATCTCTTTTTTCGGGAAATACAGGTCCTATTTTTTTCCATGCATCGTGTAAATTTTGCAGGGTTTTGTGAGCTTCAATAATATCTTCTTGCTTATCTAAATTTTCGGCTTTTTCGCAAAGTTCTATTTTTTTATTGTAACTCTTTTTAAAATCTAAATCGCGAAGTTCTTTGTTTATTTTAAGATAATCATAGAAAATTTCTTGGGCTGTGTGGTAATTATTCCATATTGTTTTATATTCTTTTTGCGGAACATCGCCAAGTGCATTAAATTCTGTTTGCAAATTCTTAAATTCTTGAAATGTTTTATTAAAAGTTTCTTGACTATTTACAAGGCTTTTAATTTCTTCAATAATTTCTGCTTTTCTATTAAGATTTTCTTCTTTTTGTTTTTCTAGTTCTTTAAGAACATTATATTTTTTATCCTTATAAATGTTTAAATAATGTTTAAATTCAATCTCAATTTTATCCTCAGCAGCTATAAATTCTTTTTCTTCTCCATTCTCAGCAACAAACTCTTCTTTCAAGTTATTAGTTTCTTCTTTAAGTTTTCTGTAAAACTCATTTTTTGCTGTGGTGATATGGTCTTTTATTGCAAGAATATTTTTTGTATTTATTAAATCCTCTGTTTTTTGTAGAATTTCTTCTCTCGATAATGTGTTCCATGCTATTTCTTCAACAACATTTTCTTCCTCTTTTTTATTAAGTTCTGTTTCTGTTTTTAGCTCAACATCAACTTCACTTACATTATCATCAGGCACTGTTTCGTTTGCAATTTCAACATCTTGCTCAGAGATTTTCTCCTTGTTAATTTCATCGTGTTTAGTGTCTTTGTTATCATCAACACTTTTTGTCTGTAATTCATTTACAGAGCTTACATCGTCTAAATTAGTTCGAATTTCTTCAAGATTTTCGTTTTCCATTTTTGGTTTTTTATCTACATTTTCCATCTCTATATGGTTATTAAGCAATTATTATCAATAAAATTATTTTATTAAACCTACGAAAGTAAATAAAACTATAGTTAATCTCAAATAAAATATTATTTATTCAATCTTATTTTGTATTTTTTTGTTAAACCTTATTAAAAATATAGATTTTATGTTTAATAACATTACTTGATTTTTATTTTATCTTTATATCCGCAGGTTTAGTTTTAAAATATTAATAGTCAGGGCTTCACTATTTAAATTAAAGTAAAACTGATTAATATTTAACAACTTATAAACTAACAGAGTGAAACCCTGACTTGCGGATTTTAGGTTTTATCTTTACTTTTGAAAAAAGTATTAACTTAAAATTTATAAACATGAAAAAAACTATTTTATTTTTAATGGTAGGAGCGTTAATTTTTGGAAATTCATGCAAAAAAGATGAAGAAGAAACAGCTCCTCATGACACTACTCCAACATCAGAAATTTGTTTATTAACTAGAATTGATGAAAACGATGGTAATTTTTCATTATTAACATACAATTCTAATAATTTGATAACTGAGTTTAAAGACTTTGAAAGCGATAGTAGCGTTGATGATATTTATTCGGCAATTTATGACAATAATAAACTTTCAAAAATGGATGTAACTGATGGAAATGATAATTTACTTATTAGATTATTGTATGAGTATAATGGAAATTTACCAACTAACATGATTTATATTGAAGGTAATGATACAATAATTAGTACGTTCTATCACAATAGTAATCACAAACTAGATAGTATTGTAACACCTGAAGAATTTAAGATGTCTTTTACATGGAATGGAGATAATGTTTCCGAAATAAAAACTTATAATTATAATCAAAATGCTAATGCTTTTGAAGTAGAGCAAAAAATTGATTATGAATTTGATGATAAAAATAATCCAAAACATAATATTGGTATTAATTATTTTATTTTAGATGATGATATGATTGAGTTTTTAAACAAAAATAATATAATAAAGAAAACTGCATATATAAATCATGGAACTACATTAAATAATGATGATTCTAAAAATTATATTAATGAATATAATGATAAAGATAATATAATTAAAAGTACTATTGTTAATTTTAATAATGATACAACTAAAATTATAACAAATACTTATACGTGTAACTAAGCCACTATGAACTATAAGTCTAGTGTTAATTATCAATTGTTAATTATTAATTAGAGCTTGTCTATAAAGTCCGATTTCTGCGTTGTTGCTCAAAATTTAAAT
>CAZRWZ010000183.1:0-5509 GCA_964603745.1 uncultured Bacteroidaceae bacterium
CCCCAATTACCAAACTAATATCATGGAAATCGTAATATTTAAACTCTTCATTAATTTTTAATTTCAATTTGCCATATTCGTTTGTTTTAATAACCTCGCCTAAAAACATGTTATTGTTTTCATCATAAAAATACAGTTTTTTATTAAGTCCAAACAAATTATTATTATACATATTATCAATAAGTTTGTAGTTGTTTATTGATTGATGCATAATGTAAATTTCTTTAATAATCTGCGTAAGAATGTCATCTAAATTAAAAGTTTTATTTGTTAATTGTTTTAGCGATATTGGATTAGGAATGTTTTTATCGAAAATACATTGATTGATATTTATACCAATTCCAATAACCGATTTATTAATTCTATCGGCTTGAATATAACTTTCTATTAAAATACCTGCAATTTTTTTATCATCAATATAAATATCATTAGGCCACTTTATTGAGGCATTATCAGAAAATTTATTAAAAAAATTTAGAAGAGCCAATGAAACAATTTTAGAGATATAGAATTGTTTTTCAACTTTAATATTTGGAGAAATAATTAGTGAAAAAGTTAAGTTTTCATTAGGGTTCGATTGCCACAAATTACCTCTTTGTCCACGTCCGTTTGTTTGTTCGTTTGTGTGTATTACAGTCCAATCCGCAACAATTTTTGAGTTTATTATCTCTTTTGCAAAATTGTTTGTTGAGCCAATTGTGTCAAGTTTTATTATGTTAGGTTCGAAATCCAATTTTTTGGGCTATTAAATTATCATACCATCTTTTATAACAAATTTTCTATCGCATTTGTTGGCAAGGTTTTCATCGTGAGTTACCAAAATAAATGTATGATTAAATTTATTTCTTAAATCAACAAATAAATCAAAAAGCTCGTTACTGTTTTTAGAATCTAAGTTCCCTGTAGGTTCGTCGGCAAGTATAACAGCAGGTTTGTTTATTAATGCACGGGCAATAGCAACACGTTGTTGCTCTCCACCCGAAAGCTCGGCAGGCTTGTGGTCTTTTCTTGCCGATAAACCTAAATATTCTAGCAATTCTTCTGCTTTTTTAAATGCTTCTTTTTTCGATTTTTTTGCAATAAATGCAGGAATACAAATATTTTCTAAAGCCGTAAACTCGGGTAATAAATGATGAAACTGAAAAATAAATCCAAGATTTTGATTTCTAAATTCAGATAATTTTCTATCGCTAATTTTGTTAATCTCGATATTATTTATAGTAATATCGCCGCTATTTGCTTTGCTAAGCGAACCTAAAATTTGCAAAAGTGTAGTCTTTCCTGCACCACTTGCCCCAACAATTGAAACAATTTCTCCTTTTTCAATATTTAAATTAATGCCTTTTAGTACTTCTAAATCTCCGAAAGATTTTTTTATGTTGTTTGCTTTTATCATAATTCTAAATTTAAAGTATTTGAGTAGAAAACGAACTGTAAATATAAAAAGTATAAAGTGCTAATAAAATAACTCCTGCAATTCGGCTTACTCTTTTGTTTTTGTAAACTATAATTAGCAAAGCAAGAATTATTGTTATTGCAATCATATAAAGCATATCTATATTAATAATCTGATTGCTTATTGTGATAGTATTAATACTTGAAGCAGCACCTAGAATCATTAAAATATTAAATATATTTGAACCAATAATATTACCAATAGAAATATCAGATTCTTTTTTAATTGCTGCTATAATAGATGTAGAAAGTTCTGGTACGCTTGTTCCAAAAGCAACAATAGTAACAGAAATCACACGTTCGCTAACTCCAAGATTTACAGCAATATCCGAGGCACTTTCTATCAGCCAATTAGCACCAAAATACATGCCTACAATAGAGCCCAATATAAATAATATTGATAAATAAATATTGTACTGCGGTTTTTTAAATATAGGTGCGTGTTTTCGTTCTTTTATAGATTTAGTTATTGATATGTATAAATAAACAGCAAGCATTAAAAGAAAAATAATACCGTCAATATAATCTAAGCTGCCTTTCCCTATATAAACAGAAAGTATATAGAGAACAATACTAGAAAGTAATAGAAAAGGTAAATCAAAAACTAAAATACTTTTTTTTACAGCAACAGGTAAAATTATTGCTGTTATTGCCAAAACTAATCCTATGTTTGATATATTCGACCCAACAACATTTCCTATAGAAATATCTGGGTGTGAGTTTAGTGCAGCCTGCAAACTAACAAAAAGCTCGGGGGCTGATGTGCCTATAGAAACAACTATTAACCCAACAAGAAGAGTAGAGATTTTAAAATGACGTGCCATAGAAACGCTTCCACGAACTAAAATATCGCCACTTGTTACAAGAATTATTAAACTGATGATGAGTAAAATCCAATTCCCCATTATTTTTTTATAACCTCCTTAATTTTTTTTACATCTTTAACAATATCAAGATCATTAACTTTAAGCTCTTTTTTAATCTCTTCTTTAGTTTTGTTAATTTCGTTTATTCCCTTACCTATATCTTTCATTAGCGATGGCACTTTTTTTGCACCAAACATCAATAACACAACTATAAGTATTATAATTATTTCTGTTCCTCCAATCATTAAAATCATAATGCAAAATTATAAAATATATTATTATAGTATAGTATTTATGTTTTTTTAGTATTTTTGAACAATATTAATATAAAATTATGATTAAAATGAAAAACTTAAAGATTTATATGTTTATTACTGTTTTTAGCATAGGATTTATGTTTGTTTCGTGTACAGGAGAAACAAAAACAGAAACAGAAACAAAAAATGTTGATACTACAGAAACTGTTTTAACAGATGAAGATGCAGCTTTTGATGCCGCAATGAATGAAATTGACTCTGAAGGATTAGACGATTCTACTGTTGAACTTGACGCACTTAAAGATTTTAACGAAGCTATTAAAGCTCAAGATTTCGATAAAGCTTTAGAAATGTACGCAGAGTTAATTACTGAGTATTCAGAAAAATTAAATACAGCTAATGCTGATACTGCTGAGTCGGCTCAAGAAATAAATGAAATATCAACAACACTATCTCAGGTTTCTATGACTATTTTAGAAAATAAAGCAAATTTATCTAGCGAGCAAAAATCTAAATTAAATGAATTAGATAATAAATTTAAATCAGTAGATAAAAAATAAAATATTTAATTTCTAAATTATAGATGAGTAAGAAAATAAAAGTGCTTGTAACCGGTGGTGCCGGATATATTGGTTCGCACACTGTTGTAGAACTATATAATAATGGATATGAGGTTATAATTGTAGATAATTTATCTAATTCTGATATTTCGGCAATTCACGGTATCGAAAAAATAACAGGGATAAGTCCAAATTTTGTTAATCTCGATTTAAAAAACAAAGAATTAACAAAAGATTTTTTTAATAAAAATGCTGATATTGATGCTGTTATTCATTTTGCAGCATATAAAGCTGTAGGCGAATCGGTAGAAAAACCTTTAAAATATTACGAGAATAATTTAAACTCGTTGATAAATGTACTGCAAGGAATGAAAGAAAACAATATTGAAAACATTGTTTTTTCTTCGTCTTGCACAGTTTATGGTCAGCCAGACAAATTGCCTGTAACAGAAAAAGCCCCTATTAAAAAAGCTAATTCGCCATACGGAAACACAAAACAAATTGCCGAAGAAATCCTTGAAGAATTTATTGATTCGGGTGCAAAAATAAAAGCTATAGCACTTAGATATTTTAATCCTATTGGTGCTCATAAATCTGCTTTAATTGGAGAATTACCTATTGGTGTACCAAACAATTTAGTACCTTTTATTACACAAACAGCTGCTGGTTTACGTAATAAGTTAAGCGTTTTTGGTAGCGATTATAATACCACTGATGGCTCTGCTATAAGAGACTACATTCATGTTGTTGATTTAGCAAAAGCACACATTGTTTCGGTTGACCGAATGTTTAATAATAAAAATAAAACTGCTTTTGAAATGTTTAATATAGGAACAGGTATTGGCTTGTCTGTTTTAGAAATTATTAAAAGTTTTGAAAAAGCTACAGAAATAAAATTAAATTACCAAATTGTTGATAGACGAGCAGGAGACATAGAAAAAGTTTGGGCAGACACTTCCTTTGCCAACACCGAATTAGATTGGAAAGCCGAAACAGATATTGAAACCTCTTTGCTATCGGCATGGAATTGGGAAAAACATATTAGAAATATTAAATAAATAGATATAATGACAAAAACCATATTAATAACAGGAGGAGCAGGTTTTATAGGCTCGCATGTAGTAAGATTATTTGTAAATAAATATCCCGAATATCAAATTATTAACCTTGATGTTTTAACTTATGCAGGCAATTTAGAAAATCTTAAAGATGTAGATAGCAAAGCAAACTACAAGTTTGTAAAAGGCGATATTACCGATTTAGATTTTATTAATAAACTTTTTGCAGAGTATAATTTTGATGCTGTAATCCATCTTGCAGCCGAGTCGCATGTTGATAGGTCTATTACAAATCCATTAGAATTTATAAACACAAATATTGTAGGCACAGTAAACCTTTTAAATGCCGCAAAAGAAGCATGGAAAGATGATTTTAGCAATAAATTATTCTATCATATTTCTACTGATGAGGTTTATGGCTCGCTTGGTAAAACAGGCTTTTTTGTAGAAGACACCGCTTACGACCCAAAAAGCCCGTATTCTGCTTCTAAAGCCTCATCAGACCATCTAGTTCGTGCTTATAACAACACATACAAAATGCCTGTGGTAATATCAAATTGTTCTAATAACTATGGTAGCCATCAGTTTCCTGAAAAACTTATACCCTTGTCTATCAATAATATAAAAAACAATAAAACAATTCCTATTTACGGAAAAGGCGAAAATATAAGAGATTGGCTTTATGTGCAAGATCACGCAAGTGCAATTGATGTTATTTTCCACAAAGGGAAACACGGCGATACCTATAATATAGGTGGCAATAATGAGTGGACAAACATAGATTTAATTCATGTGCTTTGTAAAGTTATGGATAAAAAACTTGGCAGAGAAGAAGGAACTTCGGCAAAACTTATAACTTTTGTAAAAGACCGTGCAGGACACGATATGCGCTATGCAATAGACTCGTCTAAACTTATGAAAGAACTCGGTTGGAAACCAAGTTTGCAGTTTGAAGAAGGAATTGAAAAAACTGTTGATTGGTACTTAGAAAACGAAGAATGGGTAAGCAACATTGTTTCGGGCGATTATGCTAAGTATTACGAAAAAATGTATAAAGATAGATAGTAAATTTGCGTCATTGCAAGGAAACAACGGAGTTAATCTGTTTAATAATAACCCCTCTTCAAGTTTTAAAAAAAATTGAAGAGGGGTTATTGGTCACAAAAGTAGTTAAAACTATGCACTTCTAGTGCATTTCGCTTTCAGCTTCTAAAAAGTAAAAAAAGATATTAGAGCTTAGACCTTAGATATTTGTACATTGTACATCCCTAAATAAGGTTGACCGGTTTTACAATAATTTAATTAATTACCAT
>CAZRWZ010000184.1:0-5489 GCA_964603745.1 uncultured Bacteroidaceae bacterium
AAAATATCAAAGCATTAAAAAAAAAGTAAGAAACCATACAGTTTCTTACTTTTTTATTTTTAGTATAAAATACAACAGCATCTTATATGTTGTATATTTTATTTTAATCAAATATTAGTTACTATTTGATATTTCCCCAGTAAATAAAGGTAAATATTCAACTTGCATTACTTCTTGACTAGTATTCTCATATAAAAATACAACAACAGCAAGATTTTCTGTTACCCAATTATTATCAAGAGAAAAATCGGAATAAGATTTTTCATAAGTTTCATCTTTATGAACTTCTTTATTAAAAATATTCTCACCAAAAGTTCCATTAACTGATGTTCTTAAAACATCGTTAAATTCATAATCATGAACTTCGCCACCTGGAGCATCATTATCTAACTGAGAACCAATAAGATTACTCTCAACCACATATATACAAATATTAATATTTTGAGTAGTATCTGCTAATACGATAGTTTTAGTATTAACACTTAATTTATTATTTACAGTGTCTAACGATGTTGTTACTTTAATATCGTAATAAGATTTTTTTGATAGAATTGCATCTACTGCCGACGGCCAATCTCCATCTCCAACTAATACATTACCATTAAATTCTGTTCTACTAATCATTCCTATAGGTAAAGCAACCGAACAACCAAACTCCTGATCTAATTCATCACCTGTTGTTGATCTTAAGTCTAAGTCAAAAGGAGGATTATCAGGGTGTGCTAAACCACCAACATGCACAGCAATAGGAATAATTTTATCACCATATACATGTTCAAGGTCTTCTATTACCCTTGCTGCTCTAGGGCAATTTGGACAAAAATGACCAGTAAAATCTTCAATTAATACATTTCTTGCATTAGAAGAAACACTTGTTCCTCCTTCTACATAAGGTCCTTCAAGTTCTTCACAACAAGAGAACATCATTATTGATAACATTAATAAAAATAATAATTTAGTTACTTTTTTCATAATACTTTAATTTAGAATGTGCTAGAAATAGAAATACTGAAACCGTTGGTTGCAGGAACTACCCTACAAACACCACCAACACAAACAACTCCTTCGATAGATTTACCATAAGATAATTGTATTCGTGTAGAATTTTTTGTAAACCCTACTGTTCCTGTTGCATAATGCAACCTCTTATCTGCATGATGATTACCATAGTTATATGCATCATAAACAGCAATAAACCAGTTTGGAGCCATTGTAAATTCAATCATTCCCATTGCCCAATCTTGCTTATCTTGTTTAGTAAATAATCCTTGTGCTTCAAATCTTATAGTTCTACGTCTTTTAATTTTCCATGATAAATCTGCTACTCCCATTTGAGCATAAACCATGTCGTAACCAGAATGATCACTCTCGCCTCTTAAAGCTAAAAAGTTATATGTTTGATTCATATATTCAACATGGAATTTAATCTTTTTGCTAACTTTTTTACTTAAAGATAAGGTTATATCTTCGTAAAATTCTTCTTCTCCTATTTTAAAGAAATCGCTTTTATAACCTAAATATCCTTTAACTCCAATTGCAGAAGTATCAGAAGCTGCTTGCCTATCAATATCGTTTACACGAGAATAAGCTACACCTATTTCAGTACCATATTTGCCACCTAAAAGAGATTTTTTCTTAAATTTATACATTATTTCTGAACGCATTCCCATTTCTCCATTTGCTTGTGTAGCACTCGGATACATAGCTGTTAGAGTGTAAACATGGATTTTAGCAACATCAGGTAAATAATTAATATTCAAATTATTAATATGCTGTCCTCTATCGGATCTAAAACTCATATTATCAACTCTTTTACCTGTTAAATAAATTCCTAAACCTTTTCTAGAATATGTTGCATTTACTAATAATGCTTGCCCTTGCTTATAAATATATCCATTATCAGATGATGGATCCATACATTTTTGAGCATATTCTCCAGACAAAACAAAACCTCCATTAGCAATAGATATTCTTCCTGATGAAGCACCTACATTTTCTGGTAATTTTAAGAAAGGGTCTTTATCAGCTTGATATTTACTAACATAATTACCTCCAATAATAACTTGAGTTTTTGCATCTTTAATTGATTCAAACAATTCATTAATTGAAAGTTCTCCATCAACACCTCTTACAAGACCTTCTGTTCCCCAAAATAATCTTTGTTTGGCAACTATACCTTTTATGGTTAAACCTTTAATAGCAGAGAAACTAACTCTAACTCCATCAAAGGCATTGTCATATCCAAGCATTTTTTCTTGATAGGTTCTAAGTAATAAACCATTTCCGAATTGTTCGTAGAAATTACCAACAGTTATTCCTAAGCCATCATTATTATATGATAAGTAACGATAAGAAATTCCTTGCCCGTTATATGATTTATCATAACCCTCTAATGTGTTAAGATAAGCCTCGTATCGTAAACCTGCAGAAAAATTCCCATAAGTATAGGTAAAGTTACCATAAGCATTCATAAGAACATTTTCCGCTGGTTTTTCAGCACCAATTAAGCTATCTGCTTTATATTGCTGTGCATCTATATTAAAATTTCCGTGAAGCTGTCCTTTAGGTTTATCCTGAGAATAAGCAAAAACAGAAGCAAATAATAAGAATGCAATTATTGGTTTCGATTTTAATAACATTTTGTATTGTATTTAAGATTAATTATTCGTGAGAAATATCCTCTCCTTTAGCAACTTTCTTAACTAACTCAAATAAATCTTCTTCGTCGCCATCAGCGTAAGAAGTATGCTGATGAACAATATTTCCATTACCATCTAATAAGAAAACATGTGGTACATTAACTACGTTCATTGCTTCTTTAAATTTAGAATTAGGATCTAATAAAATTTGATATTCCCAACTCTTTGCATTTACAAATGGTGCAACTCTACTCATACTTCTAGAATTGTCAATTGAAACAGCTACAACTAAAACACCTGTTTCTTCTTGCCACTCTTCATACAAATCTGATATGGCTTCTAATTCTTTAACACATGGTTTACACCAAGTTGCCCAAAAGTCTAAAATAATAGGTTTCCCATTATTATTGATATCTTTTGTATTAAAAATTTTTCCATCAAGAGTTTTAACATCAACTGATGGTAATGCACTTTTCGAATTGTCTTGTGAATATCCTACATAAGACAATAATAAAATTAAAACAATAGTTAATTTTTTCATAATATTCATAATTTAAATTTTTACTAAATTAATACATTAGTAAATAATATAAAAATCGTGCCAAATAATAATTTTATCTAGAAATTAAATAATAACTGATTTTCAATAATATAATTATTTTTAAACAATCTACAATAATATAATACTACTCTACAATTTAGTATAACTATGTATGCTTATAGGTTTATTATCTGTATGATACAAATATTAAATAATACTACATTAAGCATGCAATAAAACTATAATAATAATATAGATTTAATATCAAAAACACATAATATTAAAATTACAACTTACTCTTTTTTAAACATATTCGTAATTAAAAAAAGATAATATAATTAGTTGAAAAGTTTAGGTGAAATGGTTGAAAAGTATTAAAAATAAGATAGTTCAATGTAATATTAATTATTTTAAAGCAAGCATAACAAAAAAATAAATTGTAATAAACAGACATTTTTATATTTTAAATTTATCAGTATCATTAACAATTACTCTATGATTTTTAAATAATAGTATTTGTGAATATAAAATAATGATTAATAATTAATTACACTATGATAAAAAACACACGCTAATTATTACATGATTTTTATTGCATATATTTAAAAAAATACGTATCTTTGTGTAAACTAAAAAAAATATATTATGAAAAAATTATTACTTTCAATTATTCTAGTAGGCTTATATTCTGTAAGCTTTTCTCAATTAACAGTTGACACAAATGGTGTTGATATAACAGGAACTACAATAAACATTAGTATCGCAGATTCTAATGATTATGGTCAATATTTGGCTGAATTAGATGTGGAAATAACAAACACAGGTTCTAGTGCATTAGACATCAGAGTTTCACGAACAAATCAAGCTCTTGAAGGTGAATATAATCCATACACTGGACATCAAATGTGTATAGGTGGTTCATGTTATCTTACAGATATTGTTCCTCCGGCAGCTGGAGATCCTGTTACAATTGCAGCAGGAGAAAGCGAAGTGTTACAAATACACGTTAAGTACGAAATGCAAAGTCTTGCTACTGAATTATATACAGTTTACGAAAACGGTAACGAAAGTAATGCTATTACTTTTACTGTAATTTACAATTCAAAAACTGTTGGAATTAATGCAGTTGCAAACAATAACTTTTCAGTAAAATCTTATCCTAATCCTGCTAACAACAAAATTAATTTTAATTATGGACAATGTAGTAATAATTCTTATATTACTATACATGACATTACAGGAAAAAAAGTTGGAAGTATCAATTTAGATAACAATCAGAATACAACATCTTTTAATACTGAAAATCTACAATCAGGTATTTATTTTTATAATATCTATATTAATGATGTAAAAGTTAAGACTAACAAATTTATTGTTAGACACTAAAAAAAAATAAGTAATTAAAAAAAAGAGACAACTGTCTCTTTTTTTTTACAATTAATTTAATTCTTAGTTAAAAAAATAAAAACACTGAACCTCTCTGAGTTTGTGAATTCTGTTCTCCGCAAACATCAGAAAATTAAATATTTATATTATGAAAAAAACATTACTTTTCATCTCATTTATAAGCTTTAGTTTATTAGGCTTTTCACAAACACTTTCTATTGATACCGGTGGTGTTAATATTGAAAATGACACTCTTTATTTTGAATTTACAGATGTAGATGATTATGGATGTTTTTCAGGAGATTATCATGTTAATATAACAAATACAGGTTCGTCGGATTTGGAAATACAAGTTAAAAGAACTCCCAAATCTATTGAATGTGGAAAATACAAACAATGGATTGGTCACACTATGTGTTTGGGAGATCAATGCTATACAGGAGACATTATTCCCGGAGCTACAAACACTAAAAAAATAGAAGCAGGACAAACGCTAGATTTACATATAAAATTACAGTTTGATTCTGTTGGTATAACAAACGAATTTTATGAGGTTTATGAATATAATAATGAAGCTAATAACTTAGTTTCATTTTCAGCACATTATGTAGGTGGTAATTGCACAGCCGGATATAATAATATTACAAATATTTTTTCAGTAAAATCTTATCCTAATCCTGCTAACAACAGAATTAATTTCGACTATAATATTAATAAAAAATCTTATATTACTATTCACGATATTACAGGTAAAAAAGTTGGTAGTATTGAATTAAACTCAAATCTTAATTCAGCTACATTTAATACAGAAGATTTACAATCAGGTATTTATTTCTATAATGTACATATCGATGGTTTTAGAACAAAAACTGACAAGTTTATTGTAAGACATTAGTATAGCAATATTTATGACCAATTAATAG
>CAZRWZ010000185.1:0-5463 GCA_964603745.1 uncultured Bacteroidaceae bacterium
GTCTTGTTTCTATGCATAACGAATTTTATTCGTAGTTCAAACCTATGGATTTGTAGTAGTCCATAGTGGTTTATTTTAATCGGGCAATAAGTGTTTTGTTACCTGCTGTTTTATCATCTAATTTAATTAATATTTCGGCATCAAGAGGAAGAAATAAATCTACACGAGAGCCAAATTTAATAAAGCCAAGCTCTTCTCCTTGTTTAAATTCCATACCTTCTTTAGCATAATATACAATTCTGCGTGCAACAGCTCCTGCAATTTGACGCATTAAATAAATTACCCCATTTTTATTTTCTACAACAACTGTTGTTCTTTCGTTATCAATAGATGATTTTGGGCTGTTTGCAACTAAATGCTTGCCTTTATGGTATTTAAAATATTTTATTATCCCTGCTAATGGTATCCAATTTATATGCACATTATAAGGCGACATAAAAATTGATACTTGAATTCGTTTATCTTTAAAATATTCTTGTTCAATTGTTTCTTCTACAACAACAACAGTGCCGTCTGCCGGAGCATAAATTAAGTTATTATCAAGTTTTTCTATTTTTCTAACAGGTTTACGAAAAAACCGAATAATTAAAGAAAAAAAGACTAATGATATAAATAATAAAATGTAATTAATAGTCTTAATATCAGAATATAAAAATGTTAATATATTGATTATTGAAACCAAAATAAAAACAAAAACTATTGTAGTATATCCTTCTTTATGGATTGTCATTTGCAGTATTATTAAATACAAAAATAATAAATATTTATCATTTATTATAATTTGTTTTTATTTGACGAATAAAATAATATAAACAAATACTATTGGCAATGATAGAAAAACGGCATCAAATCTATCTAATATACCTCCGTGACCGGGCAAAATATGACCAGAGTCTTTTATTCCTATACTACGTTTATACATAGATTCCATTAAATCGCCAAAGGTGCCAAATATTGATATTATTGTAGCTATTATAATTGCGTCTTGTATAGAATAAAAATTAAAATATTTGCTTAAAATTACAGAAATAACTACTGTCATTATCAAACCGCCAAAAAATCCTTCCCAAGATTTTTTTGGCGAAATTCTCTCGAATAATCTTCGTTTTCCTATGCTTACTCCTGTTAAATAGGCAAATGTATCGTTAGACCAAAGCAATAAGAAAAATGCAAGGATTAATTTATTATCGAAGAATTTTTCAATATCAAAAATATTATTTAATATGTCTATATTGTGTAATTTATAGAATGCTAAATAATTAAACATTGAAAATGGTACTGCAATCCAAATTATGCCAAAAAAGGTAAATGCAATATTTTCGAGTGGCTTAGGTGTTCTTCTGTAAAGCTCTACAATGCTTATTAACACAGCAATAGGTACAATTAAAATAAAAACAATCGAACTAATTATATTTGCTGCATTAAGAAATGAAGCTGTAAAAATTAATAAGCCCAAAAACATTCCCGAAAACTTTTGTGGCTCAATTTTGCTGTGTTTTCCAAGTCCATAAAACTCCCATAAACCAAGCATAATAATTAATGCAAAAATAAAATAGAAGAAAAGTGGGTGGAATACTAAGCCAGCGATTAATACGCTAACAAAACCAGCACCTGTTAATGTTCTTTGTGTAAAATTATTCAATTCTCAATTTTTTGTTTGTACAAAGGTAATAAAATATTCTATTTTCTATTTATTCTTTATTATCCATCTTAAAATCTTTAGGTTTATCTGTATTTTGCTTTGTAGAATCGTTTTGTGCTTTTATTTGATGCAAGGTTTTTTCTCCCATATTTTTTACATTGTTTATTTTTTTATCTGGCGGGCTTAAAAACGGAATGCCAAGAGATAATCCTCTTAAAATAAATAAGATACCCATTATCACCATAATAACAGGAATGAAATTATTTATTCTGTTACGTAGTTTTAAACTAATAAAATTACCTGCAATTGTTACAGCTAAAAGTAATGGAATTGTGCCTAATCCGAAAAGCAACATAAATAGAACCGATTCTACAACATTTCCTGTTCCTGCCGAAACTATTACAGCAAAATAGAGTGGTCCACATGGCAAAAGACCGTTTAATAAACCTATCACAAATAAACCTAAAAAGGATTTTGTTGTAAATAAGCTTTTTAAACCACGTTTAACTCCGTTTACAATGCTAAAAAGTCCTTTATCAACATCGTTAGAAAAACTAAAAAGTTTTGGAAAAAAAACTGTAGCAATCATTAGTGTTCCGGCTACAATAGATACTATTTTCTGAAAGCCTAATGTGTTTAAACCATGCCCTAATAACCCAAATACTAAGCCCATTAAACCATAGGTTACAGTTCGTCCTATGTTATAAAGTATGCCGCCTAAAAGTTGTTTTAATTTTGAATTGCCTTGTAATGGGAGTGAGAGTGCAATAGGTCCACACATTCCAACACAATGAAAACTTGTGCCTAAACCTAATATCAGACCTAAACCAATAGTTATTTCGCTTGGTAATTCAGCAAAGCCCATCATAATTGTTTATTTTATAATTAACTGATTTTCGATATAATATTTTAAACCTTTTTTATACCATGTTATATCTACTTTGTATCGTCCTTGTTGCAAACTTTCTTTTTCTACAAATATTAGCTTGTTGTTTTCTTTTAAAAATATTTTAACATCTTGAAATCTATCCGATGGGCGATAAAAATGCACTAAACCAGAATCGATATTATTAAAATTTTTGCCAAAAATAACAAATACTTTTTCGTCTTTCTGAACAAATTGAACGGAATCTGTATAATTTCTTGAGCGTTGAATAGCATCAATTTCTGTTTGGTAATCAACGCCTTTTTTGTAATATTCTTCTTGCACAAGATTAACATCGAAACTAAATGCAAAAAACAAAAAAACTATTCCTGCTGTTACAAATGTTATTATACTTATAAATATACCTGTTCCCCAGTTAAACTTCATTGTATTGTTTTTTAGATTAAAGAACAAAGATAAAATAAAATCGTTCTAATTTAGAATAATTCTTAGTATAATATTAATGAAAATTATAAATTATCTTTGTCAGATTTTAAAATCTTTTATCCTAAAATGTTTTATCTTAATATTTTACGTACAAATGCGACTGTAAAATATGCCATAAGAAATACGCCAACAAATCCTTCAATTCCGGCAATCCATCTATCAATCCCTAAAGGGCAAAAATCGCCATATCCAACAGTTAAATATGTAATTGCACTAAAATAGAACGAGTCGCCAATTATTGAAATTAAATTTTGACCTTCGGAACCCGACAGCCCACCCATGTTTAAAATAGCCATAAATACAAAAATTAAACTAAATGCTGTATAAGAAATAAACATGCTAAGTAGTACACGAATTGGGTCGGTTGCATATAATCCGGCTTTATCAAAAACTAAATTTCTAAACCATGCTGTTGGATAAACCCACAAAAAATTATATTTTTTGCGTTTTAATTGTTTGCTTACAATTACTTTTTCTTCGTGTCTTTTAAATTCTATGTATGCTTTATCTTCGAAATCGTAGGCACCAATATTATTAAAGTTTTCTTTTAAAATAAGAAATTGTTCTGCTTTAATTTCATTTGTCATTTCTTGCGAAGAAATTATTTCTTTCACATTGTTTTTGTACCAATTTATATGAATGCTGCCAAGCAAACGCATGCCATCAAAACGAAACGATTTTATTGATGATTGTTCTTTGTAAGGTTTCATATCAATAATATCTCTGACTATTGTATCCGATAAATCGATGAAATTACAAAATCGTAAACGCAAATCGAAGTAACTATCTAAATGACAAGACTTAAACGATATGCTTTTAAAAGAAGAGTCTTTAAAAAGAGATAAGTCTGTATTAAATATTGTATTGTCAAAAATTAAATCGGCATTAGAAAAATCTACATTTTCAAAATTTAATTTTCCTGTACCAAAAAATGCTTTTTTCATTGTAAGTTTTCCTTTTGGCAACTCGCAACCTTCAAAATCTATATCGCCGTTACCAAAAACTGTTTTAATAAAATTAACACGACCTTTACTAAATTCAACCATTTTAAAGTTTACATATCCATCGCCAAAATCTACTTTTTCAAAACTTATTTTTCCTTCGCCAAATTTTGAATAATGAAAATCTACCTTACCATTGCCAAAACGTGCAACTTTAAATGAAACATCGCCAGTGTCAAAATTTGTGTTTATAAAAGCAGTATCGCCATCGCCAAAGTCTGTATTAACAAAGTTTACCTCGCCTTTGCCAAACTCTACAAACTGAAAATTTTTATGTCCGGTTTTAAATATAGTATTTTTAAATGAGCTTTTAGTTTCACCAAATTCGGCATTAGAAAAATCTACATTTCCATTTCCAAAATAGCAGTTAGAAAAAATGTTGTTTTGTCGGGCAAGTTTTGAGTTAGAGAAAGATACTTTTCCTTTTATAAACATTGCTCCATTAAAATCTAAATCCTCGCAATTAAAATCTAAATATGAAAAATCGTTGTATGTTCTTGCTTCGAAAATGGTGTTTTTTGCCGAAAACCCAACAATTTCAACTTTTTCTTCGCGAGCTATGTTTTTTTCTTTACGATAATCATAAAAATTAAAATCTTCTATAAAACAATCGTCAATATTTATTGGTTTTTTTTCTTCAATTAATTTGTAAATATCTTTTGTGTTAATAAAACCTAATTCCCAGTAGGCAACTTCGCTTTTATATTCATCATAAAAAATAATTACTGCCTTAGAATTAAATTCAAATCCTTTTTGGTTAACGAACTTTTCGTTTTTAATTTTAACTTTATATGTTGAAAAATTTGATATCATATTTTAATAATTAATAAGGTGTTTTGTTTTCTTTTAGTTTCCAATAATTAAATACTTTTTTAGCTTCTTGGCGTAAAATATTTTGTGTTTTAAGTTTTCTTTTTTTAATTGGCAGTTCTATTTCTTCGTAAATAAATTTATCGCTAAAACCGGCATTTTGTGCATCGGTTTTTGTTCCTGCAAAATAAAGTTTGTCTATTTTTGCCCAATAAATTGCACCTAAACACATAGGGCAAGGTTCGCAAGAGGAGTATATTTCGCAACCCGATAAATCGAAATTATTAAGCTTTTTTGCTGCCAAACGTATTGCATTTATTTCGGCATGGGCTGTTGGGTCATTGTCGGTTGTAACAGAATTTGCCGATTGGGCAATTATTTCTCCGTTTTTAACAATTATTGCTCCAAAAGGACCGCCTCCTTCATCAATATTGCTTTGTGATAAATTAATAGCAGTTCTCAAGAATTTTATGTTTTTATCCAACATTTTTATTTTTTTTCTATGTAAAGATAATAATTATACAGTTTATAAACCAAATTGATTGATTAATTCATTTTATTGATCACAAATGTAGTTAAAACTATGCACTTTTAGTGCATTTCGCTTTCAGCTTCTAAAAAGTAAAAAGATATTAGAG
>CAZRWZ010000186.1:0-5453 GCA_964603745.1 uncultured Bacteroidaceae bacterium
AGTCTAATATCTAAGGTCTTGTTTCTATGCATAACGAATTTTATTCGTAGTTCAAGCCTATGGACTTGTAATAGTTAATAGTGGTTTATTTTATTTGATGATTATTAAAAAACAGTTCTTTGTTTTTCTTTATTTCTTTGTAAACATCTAAAGGTTTTTCACACACAAACAAATCATCGAAAATAATATTACCATAGCTGTAAACACTGCCTTTTGTGTATAGTTTAAGTTTATCCGATTTGTTTTTTATTGTAAAATCGAACTCAACCAAAGACCAATCTCCATTTATTAGCTGAGAAAGTTCGGGATAAAATTCTTGCTCCCAAACAATTCCGTTTTTATTATATTCTATCAAACCAAAACGAAAATGCTCATTAAGGTTATTATCAGCATTATAAGCCCATAAGCTTAAATTATATTCTGTGTTTTCGGTAAATGTTTCTGAAGTAAAATCGGCAATTATTTTTTGTGTATTTTTTTTAACAAGCCCACTACCCTTTCCTCTAAAGCTTATTTTACAAGGCAAATCGTCAAAACTATTGTAATAAAAATATTTTGATGTGTCTGATACATAAAATCCGTTTTTATATATTAGTAAACTATCTTTTTTTTCGTAGAAATTTGTAATATCCTCTTTTGCAGTATATTCAAATAATTTATCGGGTGTTATTTCGTAAAAATTAAATCCATTTAACGAAAAAATAAATTCTGATCTAGCAATTATCTCATTTTCATACTTTGTTTTTGCATTATCGCTTTCTATAATTAAAAACTTATCGGTTTTTGTTATCTCATTTGCAAGTTCTTTTTTATAATATGTTGGTGCTAAAAAAGAAATTATTTTTTTACTTTCGGGTATAGAAACTCTTGTTAAATAAGCCGAAAGCATAGGTATACCAAAATGATATGAATATAAAATTGAAATACGTTCTGTATTTAATTTTCCTGCCACAGAAAATACTTCTGAGCCAAAATGATAAAATGGCATTGGTATAATTGCTTGATATTTATCGAATTCTACCATTAAAACACTTGGTGTTAAGTTGTTTTTATAATTTGGTAAAAATACATTTTTGTTGATATTAATTTGTTTTGACATATAGTTTTGTTGAAAGCCACCTTCGTAAATATAGCCTAAAAAAACTAATGTAATTAAAGAATAAGCAAGGTATTTATTTTTAGATAATAAACTAACATACAGCTTGTTTAACATATAAAAACCAAATGTAAGAAATACAAAATAGAAAACCCAATCGAACCTACCTGTTGCCCTAAATTGTTTAAAAATACTAAAAAATTCTAATAAAAGAGGATATTGTTTAAACGGTACTCCAAACGAAAACACTAATAATATTAAAGACGATAGTAAAGAGATACTTAATATAACATTATCAAAATATCTTGATTTGAATAAGTTAAGATTTCTTTTTATAAGATAATAAATAAAAGAAAACACAAAATACACAAAAAATAAAGAGCCAAAGAAGCCAATATATGCCCAGCCCTCCCATTTTTGGTTTATTTTAACAAAGCTATCGAGAAAACTCCTGTAAAACCCCATTTTTTCGTGTGGCAAAAGAATATCGTCTAATTCGGCATTATACAAAAAGAAACCTGAGGGGTTATTAGTTCTATCTACATGATTATCAGTTAATATCAATATTAATTCAAAAATAATTATTGGCAATAAAACTGTTATAATTATTGCTAAATATTTTTTTAAATTCTTTATATCTAAAATAATTTCGATAAGAAAATAGAATGCAACAAAACCAATAATAATTATACCAAGATAAGCGTGAATTAACAACCAAAACATATTATTAATTGCCATCACAAATAAACACGATAATTTTAAATTTTCTTTATATCTAAGCAATATCAGCCAAGTTAAAGGTATTGCAATGCCATAAGACAAGGCATAATGCCCTGTCATTCTAAAAATTTGAGGTTCTAACAAGCCAATAGATACAGCACCAACAAAAGCTATAATCGGTTTTATTTTAAATTTTATTAATACATAATAAATAATAATGTAGGTAAAAAAAATTGATAGTATCATTAAATAGTTAATAATACCAATAGAATAACCAGTAATTGATGGAATAAATTTTGAAATTGATTTTACTATAATTGAAATTATTGGGTGTCCGTCGGTATAAAAAAAATGTTCGCCATAAGGATAATTCATTCCCTCTAATTCGGTAAACGAACTATCATTTTTAATATGATAAGCATATGTGTAATAGTTTTTTATACCATCGCCGGTATCATTAAACATATAAGAATTTGGTGCTATTAGAATATTACTGTAAAAGTAAAAAACTATTATAACAGAAGTTAATATAATTAATATTTCATTTTTTTTTAATACTCTCATTTTCAACTGTTATAAACAGTATTTTGGATATTTTATATTAGTTTATATAATGGTGTAAATGTAACAAAATATTTTTGCCTTTCAAAATTAACAAAATCAAAAATATTTTATAGATCAAACCATTATACACTGCATAAAACACATAGGTTTGTTTTGTAAATGAAATCTTATGTTAAAAGAAATATTCTTAAAATACGAGCCAAAATAATAATTAACCTACCTCACGTCCTTGTATATCGTTAACAACCATAGAATACACTATTGATAACAAAATATATAAATTACAATTTTCAATCAATAATCTATAATTTTAAAAGAACACAAGCTAAATAAACTAAAATTCTTATATTTTTGTAAAAAATTAAAAAATAGATGGAAACAGTATTAAGCGGAATAAGACCAACAGGAAATTTACATTTGGGAAACTATTTTGGAGCAGTAAAAAACTTTATTAAAATGCAACACGAAAGCAATGCATACTTCTTTATTGCCGATTATCATTCACTTACAACCCACCCTAGCCCTGCCGATTTACACGGAAATGTTAAACAAGTTTTAGCAGAATATTTGGCCTGTGGTTTAGACCCTGAAATTGCCACAATATATATTCAATCTGATGTGCCTGAAATTACAGAATTATACTTATTACTAAATATGAATGCATATTTAGGCGAATTAGAACGAACAACATCATTTAAAGACAAAGCCAGAAAACAGCCAGAAAATGTAAATGCAGGTTTGTTAACCTACCCTGTTTTGATGGCTGCTGACATACTTATTCATAAAGCTAAGAAAGTACCTGTAGGTAAAGACCAAGAGCAAAATTTAGAAATGGCTCGTAAATTTGCCAAGCGTTTCAACAGAATTTATAATGTAGATTATTTTGAAGAACCAATACCTTATAATTTTGGTAGCGAGTTGGTTAAAGTTCCCGGATTAGACGGTTCTGGAAAAATGGGGAAATCAGAAGGTAACGGAATTTACTTAATTGATGATGAAAAAACCATCAAAAAGAAAGTAATGAAAGCAAAAACTGATGCAGGACCAACAGAAGCAAATTCTGAAAAACCCGAAGAAATTAAAAATCTTTTTACAATAGCAAATATTGTTTCAACAAATGATACTGTTAAATTTTTCGACGAAAAATATAATGATTGCTCTATCCGTTATGGCGATTTTAAAAAGCAACTTGCCGAAGATGTAAATAATTTTATATCACCAATTAGAGAAAAAATTGAAGAAATTGCTGCCAACGAGGTTTATTTAAGAAAAGTTGCCAATATGGGAGCAGAAAAAGCAAGAATAAATGCAGTTAAAACAATAAAAGAAGTTAGAGAAATTATTGGGTTTAAATCTTTTTAAATATACCTTAAATCCGCAAGTCAGGGTTTCACTCTGTTAGTTTATAAGTTGTTAAATACTAATCAGTTTCACTTTATTTTAAATAGTGAAGCCCTGACTATTAATATTTTAAAACTAAACCTACGGATATAAGGATATACTCAAACTAGAATTTAGCTTTATATTTTAAATTTAAACATTCAGAATTTCTACAATATCTAGTAATTCTTTCTTTATATGATTATTATGTTTTACAGATTTTTCAATTGTTGTATAAACAATTTCTTTGTTGATAATACCCACCATTACATCAGTTTTTCCTTGCAACAAACCATTAACAGCAGCTACTCCCATTTGTGCAGCAAGAACTCTATCAAAAGCAGATGGCGAACCGCCTCGCTGTATATGACCAAGAACTGTAACCCTTATATCATAACCATCTAAATCTTCTTTTAGTTTATCTACAATTTTGTATGCACCACCAGCGTCGTCACCTTCGGCTACAATAATAATTCCACTTGATTTTTTTCTTGTATAACTATCATCAAGATAATTTCTTAATTGATCTATATGTGTTTTAACCTCTGGAACAAGCACCGCCTCTGCTCCTGTTGCTATACCCGAACGAAGAGCTATAAATCCGGCATCACGCCCCATTACTTCGATAAAGAACAAACGATTATGCGAACCAGCTGTATCTCTAATTTTATCTACAGCTTCAACAACTGTATTAAGTGCAGTATCGTAACCAATGCAATAATCTGTGCCATACATATCATTGTCTATTGTACCAGGAATACCAATTACAGGAATATCAAATTCTTTTGAAAATTGATTTGCTCCTTTAAAACTTCCATCGCCACCAATTACCACAAATGCATCTATTTGTATTTTTTTTAGATGTTTATACGCTTTAGCTCGCCCCTCTTTTGTCATAAACTCTTTGCTACGTGCTGTTTTTAAAAAAGTACCACCACGATGCAATATATTTGACACATCACGAGATTGTAATTTAATAATATCGCCCTCAATCATTCCTTGATAACCTCTTCGTACACCATAAGCTTCTATTCCGTTAAACACACAAGCTCTTACAACTGCACGTATTGCAGTGTTCATTCCTGGAGAATCTCCTCCAGATGTTAATACTGCTATTTTCTTTAGCTTTTGTTTATTCATATTTATTTGTTACTAAATTAATTACTGATATTAGCCTGATATACCCCATCTAATGTTTTTAATCGTATCCTTTCTACTAATGGCATTATCATAATTGGCAATTATTTTTTTAAAAGTTTGTAAAGTTAATAATTATACTCAAAAAACATAGTTTTTCAAGTTTGCAACTTTTTCTTTTTTCTTTTTTACTTTATTTATAAATCAAATTCACACTCAAACAAATTGAGAATTATTAATCGTGCGGCAAGCTTGCTAATTAATAATTGTATCGTGGATTTTACCATAAATACTAATTATGCTTGAAGCCTAGCAATATATTGAAAACCATTCAGTTTTATAAAAAAAACATTAACTTGCAATATATTTATACATGATTTGATAAAAATTATTAATAAAACTTATTGTCATAATTAAAAAATGTTTTAAATTTATAAGTTGTTATTATATAATTAATGATGCTCAACATTATTAAATAAAATTATTTGTCTATGAAAAAATTTATTCTACTTATCTCAATCGTATTTTTAGGAAAACTAATTTTTGCACAAACTCC
>CAZRWZ010000187.1:0-5451 GCA_964603745.1 uncultured Bacteroidaceae bacterium
ATTGTAAAATGGTTTAAAGGAAAAGAAATGGCTCTTGCAATGGGTATGCAAATGGCTGTTGCACGTTTAGGAACAATGCTTGCAATAGCTGCACCAGTTCCTTTATCAACTTTTTTCACAAACAAACATCTTCAATTAGTAAATGGTGAATTAGTAGAAAAAATGGGACCAAGCATTTCAGCACCAATAGCATTTGCCCTTGTGCTTTTAACAATAGGGTTTATAGCATTTTTTATTTATATGGCAATGGATAAAAAACTTGATGCTTCTATTGCAGACTCAGGAGAAGTTGACGACGAAGAACCATTTAAAATAAGTGATATTTTAAAAATTGCTGCAAACAAAGGCTTTTGGTTAATTGCTGTTTTATGTGTTTTATTCTATTCCGCAGTATTTCCATTTATTAAATATGCTGCCGACATAATGGTTAATAAATATGAGTTAAGTGCAAATATTGCTGGTTTAATTCCAAGTGTATTACCATTAGGAACATTATTTTTAACACCTTTATTTGGTGGAATATATGATAAAAAAGGAAAAGGAGCTACAATGATGATAATTGGTGCAGTACTTATAGTATTTGTTCATGCAATATTCTCTTTACCAATATTAAATTATTGGTTTGTTGCTTTATTCTTAGTTGTTATTTTAGGCGTAGCTTTATCATTAGTGCCATCAGCAATGTGGCCATCGGCACCAAAAATTATCCCTGAAAAGCAATTAGGAACAGCTTTTTCATTAATATTTTGGATACAAAACTGGGGTTTAATGGGAATCCCTGCATTAATTGGTTATGTATTAGATAAAAGTAACCCCGAAGTAGTAGCAGCTAAAGCTTTAGTTGCAAAAGGACAAGATGTAAAAATACCTCTTTACGATTATACAAACCCAATGCTTATTTTTACAGGGCTTGGAGTTTTAGCAATAATTGTTGCATATCTACTTAAATTAGAAGATAAGAAAAAAGGATACGGATTAGAACTTCCGAATATTAAAGAATAATGAAAAGGGCTTCGGCCCTTTTTTTATATCTAATAATTTTATTAATTTTACGTTCTATATTTAAACTTGATATATGAAAGTTATTATTTATTTATTTATTGGAATTTTAGCAATTAACACTGCAATATCTCAAACAAACTCACACACACAAGATTCTGTTATTAATTACCTTGATATTAATAAAAAAAAACAAGGCAGATGGATTAAGCCATACGATAATGGCAAAACTGCATACGAAGCATATTTTATTAATGATATCCCCGTAGGAGAATATAAACGATATTATTACAACGGAGAATTAAAAGCAAAAATTAACTATTCTAAAGATAAAAGTGGCAAAGGCACTGTTGTTCTATACTGGGATAACGGCATTAAAATGGCCGAAGGAAACTACGTAAATATTAAAACAAAAGATGGCATTTGGAAAATGTATGGAACAGATGGTGCTTTAATGGTAAAAATTACATATTCTAATGGCAAAAAAAATGGCGAAGAAATAAAATATTTCCGTAATAATAATCCTTCGGAACTAATAACATGGAAAAATGATATTAGAAATGGGGCATGGAAACAATTCTACGATAACGGAAAAACCCGATTATTATCTTTTTATAATAATGGTGAACGCACAGGAGTATTTCAAATCTTTTATCCTACCGGAAGATATTATCTGAAAGGCAACTACAAAGCCGATTTAAGAGAAGGTTTATGGCAATATTTTGATAATACCGGAAAAATTTGGAAAGAATTAGAATATAAAAACGGAGTTCCTAAAAATCAAATAGAAATAAGTAAAGAACTTGAAAACAAACTAGAAAAATGGGAGAAAGAAAAAGGAACTATTCCTGAACCAACATTAGAAGATATAATGAATGGCGGAAAATAACAAATGACAAATAACACAAAAGAAACTTATTATTCAAACGGAAAACTCCTATTATCAGGCGAATATGCCGTTCTTGATGGTGCTACAGCATTTGCCCTTCCAGTAAATCTTGGGCAAAATCTAGAAGTAGAAAATAATACTTGTGAAAATACTTTAACTTGGAAAGCATATATTATTAATAACTTATGGTTTTTTGCCGATTTTGATATAAAAACATTAGATATTATAAAAACTAATGATAAACTAATTGCCGATAGATTAAAAAAAATTATTGCTGCTGCAATTAAACTAAATCCCTCTTTTAAAAATAAAATAAATTCTAAAATTAGAACTAATTTAGATTTTAATAGCGATTGGGGCTTTGGTTCATCGTCAACACTTATCTCTAACATTGCATATTGGGCAAAGATAGACCCTTATCAACTTTTTTTCTTGGTTTATAATGGCTCTGGTTACGATATGGCTGCAGCAAGGCTTTCTAATACATTTCTTTATACTGCAAATAAAGATAATCCTATTATTAATGAAATAAAATTTGAAAATAATTTTTCGGATTCTATCTTCTTTATACATCTTGGAAACAAACAAGATTCTAATGATAGTATAAGTTTGTATAGAAAAAATACACAAATTTTAACTAGCCAAATAAACGAAATATCAGATATAAGTAAACAATTTTCTGTTTGTAAATCCTTAGATAGCTTTCAGATATTAATGATTGAACACGAAAAAATTATTTCTAAAATAATTAAAGACACAAGTATAAAAGAAAAATATTTTTCTGATTTTGATGGTAGTATAAAATCTCTTGGAGCTTGGGGTGGCGATTTTATTATGGCTGTAAGCAAAAAAAATAATAATTATGTAAAAAATTATTTCTCTAATAAAAAATTAAACACAATATTTAATTATAATCAACTAATTATTAAGTAAATATGCCTAAAGTCATTACATACGAAAGCCCATCGAATATTGCATTAATAAAATATTGGGGAAAACACGGTAATCAATTGCCAAATAATCCATCAATAAGTTTTACATTATCTAATTCTAAATCTATAAGCTCTATTGAATATGAAAAAGGCAAAGCGAATATAGAATTTTATTTCGAAAATAAACGCAATTTAGTTTTTGAAAAAAGAATTGCTGTATTTATTAATAATAATAAAGAAATATTGCCCTTTGTTGATGATTATTGTTTAAAAATAACAAGTAGAAATACCTTTCCGCATTCTGCCGGTATTGCCTCATCTGCCTCAGCTTTTAGTGCATTAGCATTGTGTTTAATTTCAATAAAACAAGAATTAGCTTATGATGTAGAACAGTTTGAAAAAGAAGTATCTAAGCTTGCACGACTTGGCTCTGGCAGTGCCGCACGTTCGGTTTACAAAGGGGTTGTTTTGTGGGGAAAAACAGAATTAGAAAGTAAATCGTCAAATGAATTTGCAATTCCTATAAATAATAAGGTTCATAAAATTTTTAATAATTATCATGATGATATAATTATTGTTGAAAAAAGCACAAAATCTGTTTCTAGTTCTGCCGGACATAGTTTAATGAATACAAATCCGTATAGAACAGAAAAATATAAGCAATCAAACCTTAATTTAAAAAATTTATTATTGGCATTAAAAAACGGCGACTTAGAACAATTTATAAAAATTACAGAAAATGAAGCTCTTAGTTTACATTCTATGATGATGCTTTCCGACCCATCGTTTATTTTGATAAAACCCAAAACTTTGGAAATTATAAATAAAATTAGAAACTACAGAGAAAAATCTAAAATACCCGTTTGTTTTACTTTAGATGCAGGACCAAACGTACATTTATTATATCCTGATAAATATTCTTTTGAAGTGCAAAAATTTACTTCAGAAATTAAAAATGTTAGTATTATTAATGATTTTATGAGTTTTTAATCTCTTGAGTTTATGGACAGACACTACTTAAATACAAATGATAATTACTAAAGAAAATATTAAAACATTAAATATTAAGCCGCAAAGAATTATCTCGCTTGTGCCTTCAATAACCGAAACTTTATTTTATTTAGGTTTGGGCAATAAACTTGTAGGGATAACAAAATGGTGTAAACATCCGGCAAACGAAGTAAGCAAAAAAACTAAAGTTGGAGGTGTTATTGGTATTGATATTAAAAAAATAAAGCAACTAAAACCAGATTTAATATTTGCGGTAAAAGAAGAAAACGACAAAGATGAAGTTAATGAGTTATCAAAATTTACGAATGTTTATTTAGGCGAAATTTTAGATTTAGATGATGCGTATAATCAAATATTAGATATTGGAAAACTAACAAAACTTAATAAACAAACTAAAAAACTTGTTAGCGATATTAAATCGGATTTTACCAAAATATCAGACTTTAATAATTTAAGATGTGCATATTTAGTATGGAACAAACCTTTAATGTTAGTTGGAGGTAACACATTTATTAATAGCATTTTGCAAACATGTAATTTAAACAATATTTTTGATGATAGAAGCTCTTATCCTGAGATTACAATAGAAGATATTAAAGAAAAAAAACCTGATATTATTTTTTTGTGTTCAGAACCTTTTGAGTTTAAAGAAAAACATAAAACAGATTTTGAAAAACATTTTCCAAACACAAAAGTATTGCTTGTTGATGGCGAAGTTTTTACTTGGTACGGCTCTCGGTTATTAAAAACAAAGGAATATTGTAGAAAGATTAAAAAAATGTTATAAAACTATTCTAAAATTGACATTAGTCATATTATCGCTTAATAAGTATTGATATATTTGCATATGTAAAAATACTAAATTATATACTATGGTAGATTTAAAAGATTTAACGTCAGAACAATTAGATAAAGCTTCATCAATGTTGAAAGCTATAGCACACCCTATGAGAATATCAATTTTAAGTTTTCTTGAAGGAGGAAATAAAAAAACTGTAACAGAAATACACCAATACCTTAATATTGAGCAGTCTACAACATCTCATCATTTAGGAATTCTTAAAGATAAAGGCGTTTTAGCATCTAAACGAGAAGGTAAAAATACATATTATTATTTAAGATATAATAGTTTAGGGCATATTGTAGAGTGTGTTAGTAAATGTTCTATTGCTAATTAGAGCTTGTCTATAAAGTCCGATTTCTGCGTTGTTGCTCAAAATCCAAATCCTCAAATACCTTAGTATTCTGCGGTTTGAATTTTTCACAGGCTTTGAACTCGAACTTTATAGTTTAATCTCTTGACTTTATGGAAAGACCCTACTTAGGGTCTGCTGATAAACGCATAAAAGATTGTTTTTAAACTGTTTAAAACAGAATACCCCATTGTAAGTGCAAACTTTTTAATAGTATATCCTTATAAGTTTGCATTTATAAATGTTAAAATTATAGTTTTATGCTTACTCTGACGCACATCATATTTTTATCTTCTTCAATTTGAGGTATGTATATACATCTGCATTTCAGAAAATAAAAATCTAATATACCTCAGAGCTTTTCAGCAGACACTACTTAAATCGTAAAAGAAGTTTTGAAAATTAGTTTTTCAACAAAAATTAATAG
>CAZRWZ010000188.1:0-5406 GCA_964603745.1 uncultured Bacteroidaceae bacterium
TCGAAGTTTAAAATATGTTAATAAACAAATTTTTGTTTGATAAAAGTCATAATTTTTAAATCTCTCTGCCCTTAACTTTGCTCTATAATTATTTCAAAATAAAAAAATTATAGATGAGCAGCGAAGATAAAATTGCCAAGCTAATAAAACTACGTGAAGAAGCACGACTTGGCGGTGGCGAAAAAAGGATTGAATCTCAGCACAAAAAAGGAAAATACACAGCAAGAGAAAGAATTGAAATTTTGCTTGATGATGGTAGTTTCGAGGAATACGATATGTTTGTTACACACCGTAGTACAAATTTTGGTTTAGATAAAGAAAAATACTTATCTGATGGAGTTGTTACCGGACACGGCACAATTGATGGCAGAGTAGTATATGTTTTTGCACAAGATTTTACTGTTTTTGGTGGTTCGTTATCAGAAACCTTTGCACAAAAAATTTGCAAAGTAATGGATCAAGCCATGAAAGTAGGAGCACCAGTAATTGGGCTTAACGATAGTGGTGGAGCAAGAATACAAGAAGGCGTAACAAGTTTAGCAGGTTATGCCGATATTTTTCAACGTAATATAATGGCTTCGGGAGTAATTCCTCAGCTCTCGGCCATTTTCGGTCCGTGTGCGGGAGGCGCGGTTTATTCTCCTGCACTCACCGATTTTGTAATTATGTCAGACAAAACAAGCTATATGTTTGTAACAGGTCCGAAAGTTGCAAAAACCGTTATTGGCGAGGATATTACCACCGAAGAACTTGGCGGGGCACACGTTCATGCAACAAAATCGGGTGTAACTCATTTTATTGCCGAAGACGAAGAAGAGGGCATTTTGCTTTTAAGAAAACTTATAAGTTACATGCCTCAAAATAATTTGGAAGACCCTCCTTTAGTAAAATGTACCGACCCCATAGACAGAATAGAAGACGCATTAAATGAGGTAGTTCCCGACGATGTTAGCAAGCCATACGACATAAAAGATGTAATAGAAATGATTACTGATGATGGCGAATTTCTTGAGGTTCATCGACATTATGCACCAAATATTTTTGTGGGATTTGCCAAATTTAACGGAATGCCCGTAGGGATTGTAGCAAATCAACCAAATTATTTGGCAGGAGTTTTAGACTCAAACTCATCGCGAAAAGCAGCCCGTTTTGTTCGCTTTTGCGATGCCTTTAATATCCCTTTAGTAACTCTTGTTGATGTTCCCGGATTTTTACCAGGCTCGGCACAAGAGCATAACGGAATAATTATTCACGGAGCAAAATTATTGTATGCCTATGGCGAGGCAACTGTACCAAAAATTACTATAACTCTAAGAAAATCATACGGCGGAGCTCACGATGTTATGAGCTCTAAACAATTACGTGGCGATGTTAACTATGCTTGGCCATCGGCAGAAATTGCAGTTATGGGTGCTTCGGGTGCAATAGAGGTGCTTTATAATAAAGATATTAAAAAAATAGAAGGCGATGAAGAAAAAGGAAAATACATAAAAGAAAAAGAAGACGAATATAATAAACTTTTTGCAAATCCTTATGAAGCAGCACGTTTCGGCTATATTGACGATATTATAGAACCCCGAAATACAAGGTTTAGAATAATCAGGGCATTGCAAACCTTATCAACAAAAAAAGATGTAAACCCTCCAAAAAAACATTCAAATTTACCATTATAAAAATGTAGAAATATGAATTTATTAGAAATAACATTCGATTTAAGTAAGATAGGATTTGAGGGTGTTAATGTAGCAATTATTGGTTATGTGGTTGTGTTTGCTGTCTTATTTTTGCTGTTTTTTGTATTCAATAATTTATCTAAAGTTTTAACATATCGTGCAAAACAAAAATGCAAACAAAAAGGTAGAGAAGATTGTGCTAAAAGCAAAGATTTTACACCTTCCGGTGATATAAATGCAGCCTTATCAATGGCTTTATTTATGTATTTTAACGAGTTGCACGATGAAGAATCGGGAGTGCTTACAGTTAAAAGAATCTCGCGAAGATATTCGCCTTGGAGTTCGAAAATATACAGTGTAATGGGAAATAATATTAAAAGGTAAAGATTGTTAAGATGAAAAAATTTAATTTTAAAATAAGAGGAAATTCATATCATACCGAGATATTAGAATTTGAAAAAAATATAGCAAAGGTTGAAATTAACGGAACGATTTATACCGTTGAGGTTGAGAAAGAAATACAAGTATCTAAAACGCCAACACTTGTTCGTAAAAAACCAAATATCAAAACCGAAAAAAAGATTAAAAAAACAGGCGATGGTGTTGATATAAAAGCTCCCTTACCAGGTAATATTTTAGAAATAAAAGTTGCTAAAGGCAATACAGTTGCCAAAGGCGATACTCTGCTTGTGATGGAAGCTATGAAAATGGAAAACAATATTTTAGCCGAGAAAGACGGAGAAATTACAGATATTGCTTGTGCGGTTGGCGATAGTGTTTTGCAAAACGATGTTTTAATAAAAATTAGTTAAGAAAAATGGAAGGTTTTTATAGATTTTTAGAATATACGGGTTTTGCAAATGCAGAAATCGGAAACATTTTAATGATATTGGTTGGTTTAGTTTTTATTTTTTTAGCCATTAAATACGACTACGAACCATTATTATTAATTCCCATAGGATTTGGAATAATTATTGGTAATGTTCCATTTTTTCAATCAGATGAAATAAACCTACAACTTGGTATTTATCAAGAAGGTAGCGTAATGAATTATTTGTATCAAGGAGTGCTTAAAGGAATTTATCCGCCACTTATTTTCCTTGGTATTGGTGCAATGACAGATTTTTCTACTCTAATATCTAACCCTCGTTTAATGTTGCTTGGAGCAGCGGCACAAGTAGGAATATTTTTAACTTTTCTTGGAGCAATAGCTCTTGGTTTTAGTTTCCCCGAGGCAGGAGCAATTGGTATAATTGGTGGTGCCGACGGTCCTACAGCAATATTTCTTTCATCGCGTTTAGCACCAAATTTAATAGGTCCTATTGCAATTGCAGCATATTCTTATATGGCACTTGTACCTGTAATTCAACCACCTATAATGCGATTATTAACATCTAAGAAAGAGCGGGTTATACGAATGAAACCGCCAAGAGTAGTAAGTAAACTGGAGAAAATAATTTTTCCTATTGTAGGTATTTTATTAACAGGATTTATATCACCTGGGGCATTGCCATTGCTTGGTATGCTGTTTTTTGGTAACTTGCTTAAAGAATCGATGGTAACAAAACGATTGGCAGAAACTGCAAAAAATTCGTTAATTGATATTGTAACAATACTCTTGGGTGTAACAGTTGGTGCATCTACCCAAGCCGATGTTTTTTTAACTTCGCAATCGATGTTAATTTTCGGACTAGGAGCATTGTCTTTTATAATTGCTACGGCAGGTGGTGTTTTGTTTGCAAAATTTATGAATCTGTTTTTACGAAATGATGATAAAATTAACCCATTAATTGGAGCAGCAGGAGTTTCGGCAGTGCCAGATAGTGCAAGAGTGGTGCAAACCGAAGGGCTAAAAGCAGACCCATCTAATCATTTGCTAATGCACGCTATGGCACCAAATGTTGCAGGCGTAATTGGCTCGGCTGTTGCTGCGGGTATATTAATGAGTTTTTTGTTATAGTATAGTTCTAAAGGCAATACTAACATTATGTAAATACAAGGATATTAAAGTTGTGTGAGTAATTATGATAATCCTTATATCTGTATGCTTACTTTTAATCCCCTGACTTACGGATTTTAAGATTAATATTTAGTAAAGCATGAACCTGTATTAACAATATGTTACAGGATATTTTGATAATTAACAAAAAAAATGTATTTTTACGGATTAAATGTTTGTTTGATTATTAAAAGACAGTATCATGAAAAAAATTATTTATATTTTATTTGTTTTTGTATTAATTGGTATTAACTCTTGTAAAAAAGACGAACCCGTTAAATATTCCACAACAAAATCAATGACAGCAAAATTAGAAGGTAACTTATGGCGTGCTGTTACACCAAAAGGATCTTTATATTATGATTTATATCAAATTTCAGGAGAATCTAAAATTGGTCACAGAATCAGTCTTTTTTTAAACACTGTTGCTGTTGGAACTTATCCTTTATCTCCTACTTCTTCAGCAAAAGCAGAGTATATAATGCCTGATGATGGTGGATTATACACAACACACAATGGTACAGGAACTAGTGGCTATGTAGAAATAACAGAAGTAGATGCAAATTTACATACCGTTACAGGTAAATTCTATTTTGTTGCAAATAAAGCAGGCACACATAAATTGAAAACTATTTCTGACGGAAAATTTACAAACATGGAATATATTTATATTGCTCCAAATACTGGTAATAATAAATTAACTGCTGTTGTTTCCGGTTCAAATTATGCATCAACAGCCACAGGAAATGTTAATTTCAACACATTAATGATTAATAGTTCCGATGGTAATAAAATCTTTTACATAATGGTTCCTAAAGATATTGCAGTTGGTTCTTATGATATTAACGAAACTACTACTTGTTCAATAAATTATTTAGAAGGTACTGAAAGTTTTACAATTGATGACGGAACAATAGTTATTACCTCTAATAACTCCACAAATCAGATTAAAGGAGCATTTACTTTTTCGGCTCACAACAATAATGATGCAACCCAAACAGTTGCTGTAACAGATGGATATTTTGAAGTAGTTTATTAAAACGCTATGTTTTAAATGCATCAATCGGAATACCCTTCTATATTATTAGAAAATGCCGTTGAAGAATTTGCAAAACTGCCCGGAATTGGCAGAAAAACTGCAATGCGTCTTGCCTTGCATGTGCTAAAACAAAGAAACGAAGATGTTAATTTGTTTGGTAATACATTTATTAAACTAAAAAACGAAGTTAAATTTTGCAAAATCTGTAATAATATTTCTGACAAAGAAGTTTGTAATATTTGTAGTGACAGCTCTAGAAATCATTCTACATTATGTGTTGTTGAAAACATTAAAGATGTTATGGCAATTGAGAATACAGGTCAATACAAAGGTTATTATCATGTTTTGGGTGGAATAATCTCGCCAATGGACGGAATTGGTCCAAGCGATTTAAATATTCAGAACTTAGAGCATAGAATCACAGAAAATAAAATTATTGATGAAATAATATTTGCTTTACCAACTACAATGGAAGGTGATACAACAAATTATTATATCCACAAAAAATTAAAAGATTACAGATTAAAATTTTCTGTTTTGGCTCGTGGTGTTGCCATTGGCGACGATTTAGAATATACTGATGAGCTAACTCTGGGACGTTCTATAATTAATAGAATAGAATTTTCTTAATAGAGCTTGTCTATAAAGTCCGATTTCTGCGTTGTTGCTCAAAATTTAAATCCTCAAATACCTTA
>CAZRWZ010000189.1:0-5370 GCA_964603745.1 uncultured Bacteroidaceae bacterium
AGTTGGTAGTTGGTAGTAGACAGTAGACAGTAGACAGTAGACAGTAGGCAGTTGGTAGTAGGCAGTAGACAGTCGGCAGTCAGCAGATGGCAGTCAGCAGATGGCAGTAGGTAGTAGGCAGTAGGCAGTAGGCAGTAGGCAGTAGGCAGTATTGTAAGAAAATAATTATTAGAAGTCCTCTTAAAAAACTGTACTTATTTTAGTTCGATTTTTTTTAACATAAGTAATCCTAAAATCATTAATAATGCATTTATTACAATTAGCTCGAAACCAAATTTGTATCCAAAAAAAATATTTTCTGAATAATAGTTTATCACAAAAGTGAGGGTAGGGGCTAAAATAGCAATGACAGGAACAAATTTGTCTTTTACTTTGTTTTTTGTAAAGATACCATAAAAATAAAGCCCTAGCAAAGGTCCATAGGTGTAAACGGCAACACCCAAAAGTGTATAAATTATACTATCGTTGTTAAATGCGTGAAAAATAAGTATTGTAATAAATAATACAAGCGAAAACAAAACGTGAACATATTTACGCACTTTGTTTTGTTTAGATTTGTCTTTATATTTGTTGATTTCGAGTATGTCAACCGAAAACGAAGTGGTTAGCGATGTTAAAGCACTATCGGCACTTGAATATGCAGCGGCAATTAATCCTAAAATAAAAAATATTGCCACAGAAATTGGTAATGTTCCCGATGTTGCAATATCAGTGTAAATGCTATCGGCAGATAATTGCGAAATATCAATTTGTTTGAATTGAGCAAAAAGAAAAAGCATTGCTCCTAACATCAAAAAAACAAGGTTTATAGGCACAAGTACAATTGAGAACCAAAACATATTTTTTTTGGCTTCTTTAATGTTTCTACACGATAGATTTTTTTGCATCATATCTTGGTCTAATCCTGTCATTACTATTGTTATAAAAGCTCCACCAATAATTTGTTTTAGAAAATAATTTTTTTCTAAAATGCTATCGAAAATAAATATTTGAGAATAATCTGATTTAAAAACTTGTGAGAACATTTCGGGAATGGAATTGCCCATTTCTTTTGAAATAAAATATATTGTAAATCCAACTGCTATAAGCATAAACATTGTTTGCAGGGTATCTGTCCATATAATAGTTTTAATTCCGCCACGAAAAGTATAAAGCCAAATTAACATGATTGTTATTGCAACCGAAATCCAAAAAGGAATACCAAACTTATCGAAAATAGTGTATTGCAAAACATTTGCAATTAAAAGCAAGCGTAATGAAGCTCCTAAAACTCTTGAAATCAGAAAGTATATTGCTCCTGTTTTATATGTTGTGTTTCCAAATCTATCGTGCAAATATGTGTATATTGAAGTTAAATTTAAACGATAATAAAGGGGTAGGAGTATGTTGGTAACTATTATATAACCAATAAAATATCCAAATACAATTTGCATATACGAAAAGTTTTTTGTGCCAACAGCTCCGGGAACCGACAAAAAAGTTACACCAGAAAGTGAAGCTCCTATCATGCCAAATGCAACAATATACCAAGGGGATTTTTTATCGCCTACAAAAAAAGAGTTGTTGTCTGCCTTGCGTGATGTAAAATATGATATTGCAAGCAGTACAACAAAATATAAGGCAATAATTAAAATTATATAAATAGCTTTCATTAAATAAATATTTAATGCGAAAGTAATTGTTTAAGTGGACTTCTAAAAATTAGTTTTTCAACAATACTTTTATAAATTATTTAGTGTCTGTCCATAAACTCAAGTATTCATTAATTCAAGAGTTTGAGCAATAACACAGAAACCGGACTTAAAAAAAGAAAAAATAGATTCTCATAAATTCCCGAAAAGCTAAATGAATTGAGTATGCTTTAACCGAAGTTTGTAGTAAACAAAAGTATGTGTTTCTTGAGTTATAGTAGGTATTTATAAGGAAATAGATGGTGTGAAAAAAATATTCAAAAAGTATTTATAAAAAATGTATCTTTGTAGAAAAGGTAGTTATATGAGTCTGGTAACAGTAAAAATAAAAAATGAAGTAATTAAATCGCCCCTAAATTATATTGGCGGTAAATATAAGATATTACCTCAAATATTACCTTTATTCCCTAAAAACATTAACACTTTTGTAGATTTATTTGCAGGAGGTTGTAATGTTGGTATTAATGTAAATGCAGAAAAAATTATATTTAATGACAATCTTACATATTTAATTAATTTTTTTGAAACAATACAAAATACAGAGTTAGACACCGTTATTAATCATATAAAAAATAGAATACAAGAATTTGGTTTATCAATTACAAATGAGGAAGCATATAAAAATTTTAGAACTTTTTACAATCAAACTCAAAATCCGCTTGATTTGTTTGTTTTAATTGCATATTCTTTCAATCATCAAATCAGGTTTAATAATAATCATCAGTTTAATAATCCTTTTGGCAAAAACAGAAGTAGTTTTAATTCCAATATGCAGTATAATTTAGAACGGTTTATTATTCGCTTAAAAGAAATAAATGCTGAATTTCAGAACAATAATTTTGATAATTTTAATTTTGAAAGTTTAAATCCTGATGATTTTGTTTATGCCGACCCGCCTTATTTAATAACCACAGGAACATACAACGATGGCAAACGAGGTTTTACCGGCTGGAACGAATTGGAAGAAAGAAAACTTCTGAAAATATTAGATAATTTGAATAAAAAAGAAATAAAATTTGCTCTATCAAATGTAATTGAACATAAAGGAAAAACAAATCATATATTAATTGATTGGATAAAAGAAAATAATTACACAATTAATTATATCAATAAAAATTACTCAAATTCTAATTACCAAACAAAAATCAGGGATAAGAAAAGTAGCGTAGAGGTTTTGGTAACTAATTACAAACCTGTGATTTACAAACAAGCGTCATTATTTGATTAAAAGAACAATATGAAGAAGAATTTATGGATACTTACCGAAGAACGACCAAAAAATGAAGTTATTGAAACAATTTTACGAAAATTTGTTTCAGATAATAAGTTTACAGCATTTTTTACTGATTTAAAAGTTTTACCGATATTAGAAGACAATAAATTTACATTTACATACAAAGTAATTGGTTTTGAGTGTAATAAAGTTAACGGAATTTACATAAAAACAATTAGTGGTAATTCAAGTTTTGTAGATTTTTTAATTTTCTATCAATACAAACAACCAACATTAAATGACCAACCTTTATACGCCATTGAAGAAACAAAAACCGACGATAAAGAAAGCCGAAACACAGGGGTATATCAACGGTGTTCTAAATTTGTTTTTGTTGATTTTTATTATCCGAATGTAAAGAAAATAATGCTTTACAGTTTGCAAATAGAGCAAAAAGAAGAACCTACCGATACATACATTTTTGGAACAAGATTGCTTTTAACTTATGATGTTGAAATATTGGGTAAAAAACTTGACCCGAAAGTTTTTGTTCCTTTTACAAGCATCAATGAAATTATTGATTTAAAAAAGAAAATGCGAAAAGCCCCAAAAGGAAATGTTCCTATAATGCTTAAAAAATATACAAATAGAATAGAAGTTTCGGGAAGATTATACAAATCAGGAGGTTTGTCGCACGACCCGAATATTGGAGCATTAAGCATAATATCGGCAGTATTACGAAAATTAGGTTGGGATAAACGAATTGTCATAACAGAACACGGTTTAAAACAAAAAAACATTGGTATTAGAAATAAATTTATTCAAATAGCAAATCAATTAAATTTAGAACTTAAAAAAATAAAAATACCGATAGCCGAGTTAAATAAAAATTATTGGAAATACGAAATTGAAGGCGAAAAATTAGGAACAATTTTTATTCATATTGTTGTTGAAAGTTTTACAACTGGATATTCTATTTTTGAAAATCACGCAGGTTGTGAAAAAAGTTATTTTATGCCAAAAGAAGGCGAGCCAATTCCTTTGAAAAAGTATTCAGACAGAGCAAAATACAAAGCAGGAGATAAATCTAAAATTATTCATATTCCTGATTTAATTTTAATTGATTTTGATAGAACTGAAATAATTAATGTTGAAGGTAAAAAATATAAATTCAAGCAAAAAGGTATTGAAGAATTAAACAATTACGACTATATAGAAGAAAATTACATAAAAAAACATTATCCGAAATTTGATATAATACGAACTGTTGTTTTGTATGGTAGCAATAATGAAGAAATTATTGAGATACAAGTAGGTTTTCTATTGAACGAAAAAGGCAAATTGATACTTGGAGTTCAAGCCCCTGAAATATTTAAGGAAGCAATTAAAAATCTAATTGATTTTTGGAGTTAATATGAGATTTATTGGAAACAAAGAACGCTTAGTCAATTGGATTTATTCAGAAATATTGAATAATAATATTTCGGGAAAAATGTTTTTCGATTTTTTTGCAGGCACAGGAAATGTTGGTAAATTCTTTAAAGAGAAAGATTATCAAATAGTTTCGTCAGACTTATTGTATTTCAGTTATGTCTTACAAAAAGCATATATAGAAAACAATAAATACCCGACTTTTGAACAATTATTATCAAAATTAGAAATAAAATCAAATAAATTATTTGCCGATAATTATGAATTAGTGATAGAATATTTAAACAATTTAAAAGGAATTAACGGATTTATTTATAAAAATTACACACCAAACAACGAACAAAAACGAATGTATTTTTTTCCCGAAAACGGGAAAAAAATAGATGCAATAAGACAAAAAATAGAAGATTGGAAAAATCAAGATTTAATAACAGAAAATGAATACTTTATACTTTTAGCATCTTTAATTGAAAGTGTTCCATTTTTTGCAAATATCTTAGGTGTTTTTGCTGCATATAAAAAGGATTGGGATAAACGAGCATTAAAACCTTTTGAGTTGAAAAAAATAAAAATAATCAACAGCAATCAACAACATTTTGTTTATAATCATAACAGTATGGACTTGTTAAATAAATTTGAATACGATATAATTTATCTTGACCCGCCATATAATCAAAGACAATATGCACCGAATTATCATCTGTTGGAAACTATTGCAAAATACGATAATCCCGAAATAAAAGGTGTTTCAGGAATGAGAAATTACGATAATCAGAAATCGGATTTTTGCAATAGAGATAAAGCATTGTTTGAATTGGAAAAAATTACATTATCAAAAAAATATAAATATTTAATTTTGAGTTACAACAACGAAGGAATAATGCCTCAAAACGAAATAATTAAAATTTTAGAAAAAGCAGGTAACGTAAAATTGATTGAATACGATTATTTACGATTTAAAAGTAACAATAATGGTTTATCTGCATCAAAGAAATTTATTAAAGAACAGTTGTATGTTTTAAGCAAATAATTAGT
>CAZRWZ010000190.1:0-5357 GCA_964603745.1 uncultured Bacteroidaceae bacterium
TTTGAACTCAAACTTTATAGTTCAATCTCTTGACTTTATAGACAGACACTAAATAATAATAAAAAATATATCTAAGATGTATCAGCGTAAAAAAATAATAAAAGCTATTGATAATAGAAGATTATCGCTTAAAAATGAAGGCGAAAAAAATTGGTTTAAATATAAATTAAGAATAACTAAATTATATTGGAGTAGAAATCTTTTTGATGGTTATCAAATAGAAATTTTTGATAAAAGAACAGACTTTCACATAGATACAGTTGTTGTTTAAAATCCCACTACCCACCATAAAAGAACAAAAAAAGATAGTTTCAGAAATAGAAAAAATTGAAACGAAGATTAATAAATTGAAAGAATTAATAAACGAAACACCAAAAAAGAAGGAGGAAATTTTAAAGAAATATTTATAGTGCCTACTCAACAGCCATACACATTTGCAAGTACTCACAAATGATTTATTTTTAAGGTGTTAGAGGGTATTTCACATTTTGTTTATACACACGATTGTTTAGTATCTTTCAGCAGATTTACCTTTACAGTTCATATTTTAAAATTTCGGCAAAACCATGTACAGTATAGCTCTTGCCACTTGCACATTCTTTGCATTTATATCGTTTTCGTAGTTTTTCACCTTTGATGAAACACATACCATTTTTTATCCAAAATTTTGTATTTAAAGGTAAATCGTCTACCAATATTGTTTTGTCGTTTGTATTTAGTTCTCGCAAAACAGTTAATAATGCAGTGTTTGGTTGTGCAGAAAAACCTTCTTTACGTAGATATTGATAAAAAATCTCTCGTTCTAATTTTTCGGGAAAAAGCTTTAAACTTATAGCATCTAACAAGATGCTTTGAAATTCGCTTTTCCATTCTTTTCCGTGAGCAGCAACTGTATTTTTGTATTTTTCCCAAACAAACAGATGAGCAAATTCGTGTAAAAAAGTTAATAAAAAATCATATTCCGATAAATTTCCATTTACTGTAATAATATGACCTTTTCCTCTTTGTGGAGGAGAATAATCTCCTTTTTTACTAAATCGTTCGGGTGTTATTTTAAAAAAAACATTATTTTTAGTAATTAAAGAAATTGCAAAATCGATAGAATTTTTAGGTAAAAATGTTAATAATAATGCTTCTTGGTCTGTCATAATTGCAAACATAATAATTTTTTTTTTCTCTTTAGGAGACTTCTATTAATTATTTTTTTGTTAACTTACACGCAAAGATTTTTGTTATGAACAATAATGAAGCGTATAAGATTATTTTTGACAGCTTACCTTATGGTATTTTTTATTTCGATAAAAATGGAATTGTATTAGATTGTAATAAAACTTTCTTAAAATCAATAAATTCTACAAAAGAGTTAATGATTGGGTTTGACACAATTAACAAACTACAAAATAAAGAAGTTATACAAGAAATAAAAAAATGTATAAAAACAGGAAATGCTTATTACGAAGGTCCTTATATTTCGGTTACCGGCAAAAAACAGATTATTTCAAAAGGGATTTTCAAGGCTGTTTATAACGATAAAGGAGATTTTAAATTTGGGATATGTACGCTTGAAGATACTACTGAACAACACGAACAGAAACAAAATTTAATTGATCTTAATAATGAATATGCTACTTTAAACGAAGCCTTTTTAGAACAAAACGAAGAATTACAACAAATAAATATTGAACTTACAGACAATAATAAATCCTTAAAAAAAGAAAAAAGAAAGAATCTAGAATTAATAAATAGTATTTCTGTTGCAGAACAAAATTATCGTACAATTTTTTATAACTCGCCTGCACCAATGGTTGTGCATTTAAAAGGAAGAATTGTATTAGCCAATGATGCGGCACTTCAGTTTTTGAATATTAAAGAGGAAAAAATAATTATAGGTTTACCTGTATTGCGATTTGTATATAAACAGTCTATTGAAACGGCAAAAAAGAATATTGATAAAGTTATAAATGGCGAAAGTACCGAAATGAAAGAAGAAAGATTTGTTACTTATGATGGACAAATTAAAAATGTTTTAGTAAATTCTGGACAGTTTATATACAATGGAGAAAAAGCTTTATTAGTTGCAATTGCAGATATAACAGAATTAAAACAAGCCGAAGCTAAATTAGAAAAATTAAATCTATATCTTAATGATAAAAACACAGAATTAGAAGAAGAAACAGCAAAAAACGAAGAAATTTTAGCAAAAGTTGAAATAGCCGAAAGGAATTACAGAGTAATGTTTAACAATTCGCCACTACCTATGGCAGTTCATCATAAAGGAAAAATTGTTTTATATAATACAGCATTAGCTTCGTTATTAAAAATCCCAGATGATGTTGATTTTAATGGTGAAATGGTCTTTGATTTTATTCACGAAAGTTCTAGAGAAATAGCTCTAGATAATATGACCAAAATTGCCAAAGGCATTAAAACAGATTTAATAGAAGAAAAATTTGTAAAATATAATGGCGAAATTGTTGATGTATTAGTTAATTCTACACAGTTTCAATATAATAATAAAAAATCAATATTAACAGCAATTACCGATGTATCAGAACTTAAAGAAGCAAAAACTAAATTAGAAAAATTAAACGAACACCTTAACAATAAAAATGCAGAATTAGAAGAAGAAACAGCAAAAAACGAAGAAATTTTAGCAAAAGTTGAAGTAGCTGAAAAAAACTATAGAACAATTTTTAATTCTTCGCCAATACCTATGGCAGTTAGCCATAATGGAAATATTTTAATGTATAACACAGCTGCACAAAATCTGTTAGAAGTGCCTGAGGAAGAAAGTTTTAACAATCAATCTATTTTTAATTTTATTCACGATAGTTCTAAAAAAGATGCAAAAGAAAATATTGATAAAATATTAAAAGGTATTAAAACCGATTTAACCGAAGAAAAATTTGTAACATATACAGGTAAATTAATTGATGTTTTAGTTAATTCAGAACAGTTTAGCTATAATAATCAAATGTCTATATTAACTGCATTTGCCGATATATCTGAATTGAAAATATCAAAAATTAAATTACAAGAATTAAACAAAGAACTTAGTACCCAAAATAAAAAGCTTAAAGAAGAAACACAAAAAAACAAAGAAATATTAATACAACTTGCAAATACCGAACGCAATTACCGAACTATTTTTAACAACTCGCCTATTCCGATTATAGTTCATTTAGATGGAAAATTTGTTTATGTAAACGACGAAGCAGTAAAGTTTATTAAATTAAAAAATAAAGAACAAGTTTTAGGAAAATCTATTTTACAATATATTCACCCAGATTCGCAAGAATTTGCAAAAAATAATATTAAACGTGTTTTAGCAGGCGAAAAAGCTGAATTAGTAGAAGAAAAATTTATAACAATTACCGGCGAAACAAGAAATGTGTTATTGAATACAGGGCAATTTATTTATGAAAATAAAATAGCTATTGTTGCCGCTTTTATAGATATAACTGATATAAAAAAATCGGAAGAGAAATTAAAAATCATTTCTAAAGGAATAGAAACCTCACCTGCTAGTGTTGTTATTACCGATCAAAAAGGAACAATACAATATGTAAATCCTAAATTTTCTGAAATTACAGGTTACACCGAAAAAGAAGCAATAGGAATAAATCCTCGTATTTTAAAATCTGGAAAACACACAAAAGATTTTTATAAAAAAATGTGGAAAACCTTAAGTAATGGAGAAAATTGGAGAGGAGAATTGTGTAATATTAAAAAAAATGGAGATGTTTTTTGGGAGTATGGAATTATTTCGGCAATAAAAGACGATAATGGTAAAATAACAAATTATATAGCAATAAAAGAAGATATTACAAAAAGAAAAGACATAGAACAAAAATTAATAACAAACGAAAAATATTTTAAAACTTTATATGATACAGCTCCCGACGGTATTTTTGAGATTAACGCAAAAGGAATAATTACAAATTGCAATGTGGAGTTTGCAAATTCTGTTAAACTAAGAAAATCAGAATTAATAGGACGAGATGCAATAGATTTTATTAAAGACAAAGTTTTATTTAAACTTTTGTTTAAACAACTTATAGAAGAAGGATTTATAGAATCTGAAATAGTTCAAGAAAACGGAGATGGCTCTACAACAATAGTATGGAGAAAAGCTATTGCAATGTATAACAAAAATAATGATTTTGTAGGAGCAATTGCTTATAACAGAGAGATTACCGAAATAAAAGAAGTAGAAAAACAATTAATAGAAGCAAAAGAAAAAGCCGAAGAATCTGATAATCTTAAAACTGCCTTCTTGTCGAATATGAGTCACGAAATTAGAACTCCATTAAATGCAATTGTAGGATTTACAGAATTATTATCAAAACAAAAAATAGATAGTATTGATAAAAAAAGATATTCAGATTATATAAAACATAACAGTAAATTACTTTTAAATTTAATTAATGATATTGTTGATGTCTCGAAAATAGAAGCAAATCAAATTAAAATTTCAAAAATACCTGTAGCTATTGAATCAACTTTTGTTGAGCTATATCAAATGTTTTTAAAAGAACATACAATAAATTCAAATGTTACATTAAAATTAGATATTCAAGATAAAAATGTTGTTTTAAATTCTGATGAATATAGACTAAGACAAATAATTACTAACCTTTTAAGTAATGCTATTAAATTTACAGAGAAAGGAGAAATAAGTTTTGGCTATTATACCAAAAAAGATAAATTAATAATTTTTGTAAAAGATACCGGAGAAGGAATAAATAAGGATTTTTTATCAAAAATTTTTGAAAGATTTTTTAAATTAGGGGTTCTTACAAATAACAAAAGTGGAACAGGTTTAGGCTTATCCATTGTAAAAAGTTTAACAGAATTACTTGGTGGAGAAATAACAGTTAATTCCGAAAAATTTAAAGGTACCGAATTTAAAATAATTTTCCCTTACGATGCTAAATTAACAAAAATTCAAAATAATGATAACGAGGACTATGAATTATCACAGTTTGATTGGAGTAATAAAACTATACTTATTGCAGAAGATGACGAATTTAATTTTATAGTATTAGAAGAATACTTGAAAATAAGTAATATAAATATTATACACGCTAAAAACGGAATTGAAGCAATAAAACTGTTTAAAGAAAATAAAGATAAAATTAATTTAATATTAATGGATATTCAAATGCCTGAATTAGATGGCTATTCAAGCACTAAAGAGATTTTAAAAATTGATAGCAATGCTAAAATAATAGCACAAACAGCTTTTGCAATGTCTGATGAAAAAAATAAAAGTTTAGAAATAGGCTGTGTAGATTATATTACAAAACCTATTGATGTTAAAACACTTACTTTGCTTTTGGCAAATTATTTAAGAT
>CAZRWZ010000191.1:0-5277 GCA_964603745.1 uncultured Bacteroidaceae bacterium
ACTTTTGGCACATGGGGCAATTTGCCAAAGATTTTAAAAAGCACTTTGGAGTTTTACCTTCAGAGGTATAAAAAACTAGTTTAAAGTGTTACTAATAATATTTGTTGTTTTACAAACCAAATCTATATTGCAAACCTGTCATAAAGAATTTTTGACCTGCTCTATATCCATACTCACCTCTAAACATAAAGTTTGGAGTTATTTCATAATTAAACCCAATTTGCGTACTCCAATTATCAATAATTTCTTTCTTTATTGAATAATTGATAGCATTAGAATTATTTATTCTATCTTTTGCTCCAACAAGATTGTCATTTCTTTGATTTAATTCATCTAATTTCTCATCTTTCCCAGGTGTAACATCAGGTAACCCTTCCCAGAAATCGATTTGTTTTTGGTTTATTACTAATAATGCATCAACAGCTTTAATCATACCTGCATCTAATTCAGGAACACCTAAAGAACCAGTATTCATTTCTTTATTAACAAAATTACGATACATAGCACCAAAATAAACTGATAATTTCATTCCATTTTTAAACGAAATTCTTCTGCCTAAACGAGCCGAACCAACAAAAAAGGTTACAGTTTCTTCAAGTAAATCACTTGCCGACCATGTCATATTACCATCTATGCTAATAAAATAATTATTCCACCCGTAAACTGTAGTCATTCCTACTCCTCCGGTATTTGATGTAAAATATACAGGGTCTAGCTCTATAGGATTTTCTAAAGTTCTGATTTCTTTCATATTTCCATTTGGACCTAAATTATATTCTATAACTTGTGGCTGAAAAGAAACCTGCGTAGAACCTTTACCTCGTGAGTATATCCCATAAATATTTAGAAAAGGAAGTATCCAAGCATCTGCTCTAAAATTTACACCATGGGCTGTTGCTATAGTTGAAGTAAAGTTTAATGTTTCAGGATTAATTATATCATCTAAATTTTTTCCATCATAAAAATTCATACTAAAGTGTGTTAGCTCTAAGGACATCTGATTATATACATAGTTAACATTTAATCCAAATGGTAGCTGAAATTCAATATTTCTATCAGTAAGTTTTTGACCCCAAATAGGCAACACATAAGGATATTCTTTTTTTACTGATAATGTATCACTTTTAGGAAATTGAATTCCGCTTTGGGCAAAACTTGCCGAGGAAATAATTAAACTTGTAATAATTAATAATCCAAATTTGTAAATTGCTTTCATACTAATACTTATTTAAAATTGCTATTTAAAATCTATACAAATAACGATATTTTCATATTCTATAAACATCAAATATCCGCAAAAATACATTTTATGCAAAAAACTTACTATCTAATCTTTTAGAATTTACTCTTTTCCATCTGCAAAATCTTGCAAATAAGAAAATAAATCTGACAATTTACCTTCTAATGTTGTAATTGAAGCACGTTTAATAATACCATCGGTATCTTCGCCAAAAAGCGAAGGAAAAACTTTTTCTACCAAACCTGTTCCAAAATCAACCGAAGCATTACGTGGTAATTCTCCTGGTAGATTATCAACAGCCATAACTGTTATTGCCTCATCTGCAAAAGCATTAGTTTCTTCGCCTGTTTTTGGGTTGTATCCATAAAGTGGTTCGGCAATTGTTGATGGTTTTATTGTTGATGGTATTGGACCTGCAATATCGCAACTTACATCGGCAATTACGTTAATTTTAAAATCTTTAGCTTTCATGTCTTCTTTAGTCATAAACACAGGCGAACGCTGATCCCAGAAATGACAAGGAATGAAAAAATCGGTTACTTTGGTGTAAGGTAAAAATGTAGATTCATACTCGTAAGGATGATCGAAAAAATGCTGAAGATTAAATTCGCTACCGTCTTTTCTTTTTGTATAATTCCATGGGTCAATTTGGCAATATACAGGATAACTAAATGTTTTATTTAAAAAATCGGCATAACTTACTTTTTTTATGTCTGCTATTTGAGACAGTGTTTCTATTGCCCCGTGGGCTACTCTACCACCACCGGTTATTAATATTTTAATTGCCGGTAGTTTTACTTTCTTAATTTCTTCGTTCAATTCGCCCAAATCGAAACAATCTTTTGCACGTTTTATTTTATACAAATTATGTTTTTCTCCATAAGCGATTAATCCGTTATAAGCTCCTACAAGCCCTGCCCAACGCCCAAAAGCAACTAGCCTTATATGGTTTTTATCGGTTAAATACTCATGATCTATCATTTGTATTTTTAATGCTAAAAGTTTATTTAACAAATCACGGTTATATGACTGCTTTTTTGCTGTATGCGAAAAAAACAAATATTTTTTATTTGGTATTAATTTGTCTTTTGCTACTTCTTTCACTCCTATAAGAATATCACAATCGCTAATGTCATCAACAAGATTTAATCCCTTTGCTTGATATTCTTCGTCTTTAAAACATCTGTTGTTTGATGTTTGAATAAATAACTCAAGATTAGGAAATTTTTTAATTAATTCTACTGCTTGCTCTGGTCCAACAGCAACTCTTCTATCTGGCGGATTTTTTGTTTCTCTTAAAATCCCTACTTTCAAATTCTTACCCATTTTTATTAATTTTTGTGAAAAAGTGCCTAAAAGTACATATTTTTTACCTAAAAGTAGTGTTTTTTCTTCATTTTTTGTACCTTTGCAATTCTTTATTCATTACAACTTGGGGTTGACTTGGTTTTGACTGCAAGGATAATGGATTTGTAAGCATGTCGGGCAATGTAATAAATCCCGTTAAACTAGATTACACAAATTTTAATTGGCGAAAACAATTTTGCTCTTGCTGCATAATCGAAGTTTAGTAGATTACGCTTAATTCCTTGACTAGGTCTTGGAACAAGACATCTCGCTTTTGGGACAATGTTTATAAACTAAAAGCTTTTGAGATGCTCATAAAGATAAACTAGTTGTAAAAAACGCATCGGTTTTACAGCGAAATTTAGATGCTAAGGTTAAAGATTGGTGGTTTGTAGCCGGCTTTTTCTCGAAAATTAAATACGAACTAAGCATGTAGAAAGCAGGTTTGTTACTTGTTTGGACGAGGGTTCAAGTCCCTCCAACTCCACAGAGTATTTTATTAAGTCTTATTAAACCAATCTTTTACAAGGTTGGTTTTTTAATGTTTGCCAACTATTTAGGGTCTGCTGAAAAGCTCTGAGGTGTATTAGATTTTTATATTCTGAAATGCAGATGTATATACATACCTCAAATTGAAGAAGATAAAAATATGATGTGCCTCAGAGCAAGCATAAAACTATAATTTTAATATTTGTAAATGCAAACTTATAAGCACATATGTTTTAAAAAGTTTGCACTTACAATAGCGTATTTTAGTTTAAGTGACTTAATAATAATTTGTTATGCGTTTCTCAGCAGACCCTATTTAGAGCTCAATTTAGAGGAGTAAGAGATATCCCTTTTTTTCTTTTTAGCTTAACTAAAATTTTTGCTTAATTTTTACAATCCTACAAGTTTTTGATATGATCCATACTTTTGGTTTGTTACTTGCTGGAAAAACAGGAGACCCATATTTAATTAAAGATTTTATGGGGTATTCTGATATAAAAATGAGTATGGAGTATATTCATAGTTCAAGTAAGGGTAGAAATGAAATTAAAGAAAATTAAGTGATAGCTTAAGGTAGTTTTACTTGATTTTAGCAAGGTTGAAGAACTTGAACCTGTTTAAATAATTTGTTTTTCCTTGTCTTAAAGACAGGAAAGAACTTCGTTCGCCCAGACCCCACTACCACTTACACCCGAACCGGTGGTATTTCTTTCCTGCAAAAGATATACTAATACAAAAATCCAAATAACCATAGAGGTATAATATTATCTGAACCTATTTCAATATTATCTTTAACTACATATGAGTTTTCTATTCCTTCTATTTGTTTTCGCTTTTTATTCTTTCCGCCAATCTCAAAGGTATATTTATTTTCAACAGTAAAATCTGATTGTTTTGAAGCATTTATTATATATTTACTTTTAAGTTGATTGTAGAAGAATGTTTCTCTAATATTTCCAATATTAACATTATCTCTTCCTTGATTATTCATCAAGTTTGGGTTATCTAAATATATTTTTTCTGGTTTATTTAAACTATTAATTCCTTTATTTTGAACATATAACATTTGTAACAAATCAGCATCATTTAATAATTTAAGATATAACTTCATTGTATTCAAACTGATACCCGTTCGTTCACTTAAGGATTTCATATTTGGTTTAAATGGAACAGAATTACTAATTATTGAAAGTAATTTTTTTAAGTAAATTATATTCCCAATTTGCATTAATGAAAATTGAGGGATATCAATTTCTAAAATAGTTAAAATTATCTCATCTAACTTACTATGAAATGATTTCAAATTATCACGATAAAATGGATAATATCCATAATCTAAATATTTACCAAAATGTGCTAATGGCTTTAATTTTGATACAACATCAATTGAAATTTGTATATGATTATCTATTATTTCTTGTAATGTATAGGTGTTAAAACTAATATCTGTTTCAAAAGACAAAAACTCTCTAAATGATAATCCTGGCATTTGATACATTACTGCTCTTCTACTTAAATCTGCTTTTGCTTTTTGTAGATGTAATAATGATGAACCTGTAAAAATCACTTTTAAATTAGGCATATCATCATAAATATTTTTTAATTCAAGAGCCCAATTATTGTACCTATGCACCTCGTCTAATGCTAATAACTCACCTCCTTTTTTGTAAAAGTTATCGGCTAAATTATAAAGATTGTTTTCTGAAAAATACAAATCATCTAGACTAACATATAAAACAGTATTATTTGGTTGGTAGTTTTGTTTTAAATATTGTAAAATCATAGTTGTTTTACCAACTCCTCTACTACCTTTTATTCCAATAAACCTATTAGTCCAATCAATTGAATTTGTAAAATTACGCACTGTTTCTAATTGTGTTTGTGCATACTTATTATAAAATTTCTGTTTTAAAGTTTCCATATCTTAAATATTATCAATGCAAAGATAATATTTTATTACAAATATGTCAACCCATTGATATATTTGTTTGTTTTATTAATAATTTATTCAATATTTATTTATTTATTTTTCTTTCAAAAAAAGCTATTCTCAATATTTTAGCTACTCTTTGCTATTTTATGCAATAGAAATCTTCTATACATAGGGTCTGCTGAGAAACGCATAACAAGTTAATAATCCTTTATCTTTTTATGAAAATTTAGACATAAAAAAAGCCCTTTGAAAAATTTCAAAGGGCTTT
>CAZRWZ010000192.1:0-5270 GCA_964603745.1 uncultured Bacteroidaceae bacterium
TAGAAAACAGTGCAGCTCTTCTCGAAAAGGAGATTCTTGCTGTTGTGGAAGTTAAACTTTAGTATTCAGTCGGCAGTTTACAGTCTACAGTCTACAGTCTACAGTCTACAGTCTACAGTATGCAGTCTACAGTCTACAGTATGCAGTCTACAGTATTCAGTCTACAGTCTACAGTATGCAGTTTACAGTATTCAGTCTACAGTTTACAGTCTACAGTTTAAGCCTCTGTATCACACTGCCGACTGCCGACTGCCAACTGCCGACTGCCAACTGCCAACTGCCAACTGCCGACTGAAGAACTGCCGACTGAATACTGAAGATAAAAAAATATGTAACAAAAAAAAATGAAAGAATACTTAAAATACATAAACTATGTAAGTTATATTAAATACTTAACAATAACAATTCTTTCTATATGGTTTTGGTATTGCTTGCCAAATCCACTTTTTAACGATTCTACAAGTACAATAATAGAAGATAGTAACGGGAATTTATTAACAGCAAAAATTGCAGACGATGGGCAATGGCGATTTCCTCAAATTGATACTTTACCAGAAAAATTTGTGCAAGCAATAACATATTTCGAAGATGAATATTTTTTTAAACACCCAGGCATAAATCCTGTTTCAAGTTTTAGAGCATTAAAAGACAATATAATAAAAGGAAAAATAGTTAGCGGAGGAAGTACTATTTCTATGCAAACCATTCGTTTATCACGAAAAGGACAAGCACGCACAGTTTACGAAAAAATAAAAGAACTAATATTGACTTTGCGAATGGAATTAACATACAGCAAAAAAGAGATTTTAAATTTATATGCATCAAATGCACCTTTTGGAGGAAATGTTGTTGGTTTAGAAACGGCATCGTGGCGATATTTTGGGCGAAAATCATCGGAATTATCGTGGGCAGAAACTTGTGCTTTAGCTGTTTTACCAAATGCTCCTGCTCTAATATATCCTGGTAAAAATCATAAAAAACTAAAAGAAAAACGTGATAGATTGTTAGATAAATTACTTGCAAAAGCTGTTATTGATAAAGAAACTTGCGAACTTGCAAAATCGGAAGAATTACCTGGTAAGCCGTATCCAATACCAAGAATTACACCTCATTTAATGGATAGGATTATCAAAGACGGTAAAAAAGGACAAAGAATTATAACAAGTATTAATTTAAAATTGCAAAAAAATGTAAACAGAATTGTAGATTATTATCATAATGTTTACAAGCAAAACGAAATACATAATATTGCTGCAATTGTTTTAAATGTTGAAACAGGTACAGTTTTAGCATATACAGGAAATGCAAATTGCAAAAATAAAAATTCTGGTGGAGATGTAGATATAATTACTTCGGCAAGAAGCACAGGTAGTATTTTGAAACCATTTTTATATACTTTTATGTTGCAAGATGGGGCAATTCTACCAAAAACTTTAATTACAGATGTACCCACACAAATTGCAGGTTATTCGCCAAAGAATTTTGCCAGAACATTCGACGGGGTAGTACCTGCCAACGAAGCATTGGCACGTTCATTAAATATTCCGGCTGTTAGAGAGTTGCAAAGCTATGGTCTAAACAAATTTTATCATAATTTGAAAAAATTACAATTGAAAACGATTAACAAATCTGCAAATCATTATGGTTTGTCATTAATTTTAGGCGGTGCAGAAGCTACACTGTGGGATTTATCTAATGCGTATATGATGATGGCACAAACACTTAATGGTAAACCAAATAAGAAAAAAGCAAAATATATTTTATCAGATACATTAAAAATAGCAAAATATAATGATAAAATATTTGACCAAGCTGCATTATGGTGGACTTTTGAAGCAATGGCATCGCTAAACAGACCATTGCAAGAAACAGGCTGGCAAGAGTTTGGCTCGTATAAAAAAATTGCTTGGAAAACAGGTACAAGTTTTGGGCATAGAGATGCTTGGGCAATTGGTGTTACGCCTAAATATGTTGTTGGTATTTGGGTTGGAAATGCCGACGGCGAAGGTCGTACGGGTGTTACGGGTGCGAGTGTGGCAGCTCCTGTTATGTTTAAAATATTTAAGTTGTTAAATAACGAACAATGGTTTTATAAACCAATTGATGAAATGAAAATTTTTGAAGTATGTAAAAAATCAGGTTATTTAGCATCGGAAATTTGCCCAGAAAAAGAATATTTGCTTTTGCCAAAAAATGCAAATAAAACAGAGATTTGTCCGTATCATAAATTAATTCATTTAGATAGCACAATGCAATATAGGGTTACAGATAATTGTTATGCTGTTAGCGATATGAAATCTGTTTCGTGGTTTGTTTTGTCGCCAATACAAGAATGGTATTACAAACAAAAAAATCCGTTTTTTAAGCCACTGCCTACTTTTTATGATGATTGCTTGCAACAAAATCAAAATAATATGGCTATTATCTATCCAAAAAATAATGCCAAAATTTTTATTCCGAGAGATTTAGATGGAACACAACAAAAAACTATATTTGAAATAGCACACAGAATACAAGATATTACGGTGTTTTGGCATTTAGATGATACTTATATAGGTAGTACAAAAAACAAACATAAAATGGAAATTATTGCAAATGCAGGACAACATAAAATAACTTTAGTTGATGAAAAAGGAGAAACTATTGTTTGGTATTTTTATATCTTAGAGAAGTAGGCTTTGTTAGGGAAAATTAACTAAACCACTATAAACTACAAGTCCGTAGGTTTGAACTATTAATAAAATTCTTTATAAATAGGGTCTGCCTCAGAGTAAGCATAAAACTATGATTTTAACATTTGTAAATGCAAACTTATAAGCACATATGTTTTAAAAAGTTTGCACTTACAATAGTATGTTTTAGATTAAGTGGCGTTGTAACAACTTGTTATGCGTTTCTCAGCAGACCCTAAGTAGCTTTATAATAACCTGTTATGCGTTTCTCAGCAGACCCTACATAGAAACAAGACCTTAGTATTAGACCAAAAGAAAACTTTCTGGCTCGTAATTGCCCGATGGTAATTAAGAGGGGGCTAATAATTATTGTTGAAAAACTAATTTTTAGAACTTCAATACAATAAAAAACAAAAAAATATCGTTTTTTGTTTAATGTTTAAATCTACACTTTAGGGTTTTATACGTTATTTGGTAATAAAATTGGTATCAATCTATTTTATCTTGAATTAAATAATTAAACCTTTATTATCAGTGTTTTAAAAGCAAACCTACGAATATAATGTTTGATTAACATTATATTGTTAATAAAAATAATCAATTTGTATTTTATCAAATGCAAAAGCATTTAATTTAGTAAAAAATTTAAAAAATATGTCATACATTAATTTACTAACAGTTAATCTAGCAGATTCAGCAAGCACAGCAGCAGAATCTACAAGCGAAGTCTCAATGTCGTTTTTAGACATGGCAATAAAAGGTGGGTGGATAATGATACCTATTATCTTACTTATGGTTATAGCTATTTATATTTTTGTAGAAAGATTTATGGCTTTAAAAGTAGCAGCAAAAGAAGACCCTGAATTTATGAATAAAATTAAATCTAATATTTTAGAGGGGAATTTGCAAGAAGCAAAAAAAATTGCACAAAGTACCGATGGACCATTAGCACGAATGATTGAAACAGGAGTTAGTAGAATAGGAAAACCTTTAAGTGATATTAATGTTGCTATCGAAAATGTTGGAAAACAGCAGATATCTAAGTTAGAAAAAAGTTTACCTATGCTTGCCACAGTTTCTGGTGGAGCTCCAATGATTGGATTTTTAGGTACCGTAATGGGTATGATTCGTGCATTCTACGACATGTCTCAAGCAGGAAATAATATTGATGTTTCTTTGCTCTCTAGTGGAATTTACACTGCAATGGTAACAACAGTTGCAGGTTTAATTGTAGGTATTATTGCATATTTTGCATATAATATTTTGGTAACAAAAGTAGATAAGGTAGTAAATCAGCTTGAAGCTAGAACTACCGAATTTATGGATTTATTAAACGAACCAGCTAAATAATTAAAATAACTACAAATGGCTTTACGCACAAGAAATAAGGTTAATCCAGATTTTAGTATGTCGTCTATGACAGATATAGTATTTTTATTACTTATATTTTTTATGGTAACATCTACTTTGATTGCACCTACGGCTTTAAAATTATTGCTACCTAAAAGTAACAATCAAGTAAGTGCCGAAAAACCAATTATAACGGTATCAATAACTTCTGATTTGCAATTTGCAGTATTAGATAAACCTGTAGCATTTAACGATTTAGAAAATACTCTAAGAAGACAAATTGGTAAAGTTGACGATAACGAACCACCAACAATTTCGGTTCATGCCGATAAATCTGTACCAATTGATGAGGTTGTTAAAGTAATGAATATAGCAAAAAGAAATAAATATAAATTAATATTAGCTACTAGTCCGGAATAATAAAGGGCAATGTATTTGCATTTTGAAATTTTATATGAATTTTATAAAAGAACATAAGAATGGTATTATAGGCACTTTGTTATTTCATGGTGTAGTCCTTATATTATTAATATTTTTAGGTTTTACAACAGAATATCCTTTACCTGCGGAAGAAGGAATAATGATAAATTTTGGAAATACTGATGATGGTTCTGGTTTTATTGAACCAGAAAACAATGCAGAAACAGATAATCAAGAATTAGTTAATAATAGTAGTCCATCGGAAGCATCAACAAGTGAAGAAACACAACTAACTCAAGATTTTGAAGATGCTCCTGAAGTAAGAAAAACTCCTGAAAAAAAACCTGAAAAAACCGCAGAAGAAATAGCACGAGAAAAACAAGAGAAAGAACGTCAAGAACTTGAAAGAGAGATGAATGATGCCGATTTCAACAATAGTAATAATAACAACAATAGCTCATCGGAAGGTGATGGTCATAAAACAGGTAACCAAGGAGACATAAATGGAGATAAAAATACACATGGCAATGGACAAGGAAGCAAAGGTATATCGTATAGTTTAGGAGGAAGAAAAGCAAATACTTTACCTAAACCAATATATAATAGTAACAAAGATGGTGTTGTAGTTGTTGAAATAACAGTAGATCCAAATGGTAATGTTCTTACAGCAACACCAGGAATGCCCGGCTCTACAACAAACAACACAGCTCTGTTACAAGCTGCAAAAAAAGCCGCTCTAAAAACTAAGTTTAATAAAAAATCTAATGCCCCTTCAAAACAAATAGGTATAATTACTTATAGATTTGTTTTAAGGTAAAATATTTATAG
>CAZRWZ010000193.1:0-1799 GCA_964603745.1 uncultured Bacteroidaceae bacterium
TATAACTAACTAAATTATATTTTAGTTGCATTGAAATAATTAATCGAATAAAATTAACGCAAGTTTTAAAACTATAATTTTCTAATTTAAACTATTGAGTTTATAAACAGGCACTAAACAACTACTCCATTTAAAAAAACCATATCAATTAAATCGCTACCATATGCATAAGGGAAAAACTCTAAACTTGGAATTTCTTTTGTTATAAAGAAATTTGCTTTTTTACCTTTCATAATACTACCATGGGTTTCTTCTAAACCCATTGCATAAGCAGTGTTTTTTGTAACAGCATTTATTACCTCTTCGGGTAGCATTTTTAGGCGAATTGTTCCGAAAGACATCATCAATTTCATATTTCCTGATGGCGACGAACCCGGATTAAAATCAGAAGACAAAGCTATTGGTAAACCTGCTTTAATCATTTCACGCACAGGAGGGTTAACCATTCCTAAAAAGAATGCAGCACCCGGCAAAATTGTTGGCATTGTTTCGCTGCCAAGCAATGTTTCAATTTCTTCTTTTCCGGTAAATTCTAAATGGTCAACCGAAAGGGCATTATATTTTACACCCACTTGTATTCCGCCCGAATAGTCGAGCTCGTTTGCGTGTATTTTTGCTCGCAAACCATATTTCATTCCTGCATTTAAAATACGGTCGGTATCTTCAACAGTAAAAAAACCTTTATCGCAAAACACATCTATATAATCGGCTAAATTTTCGGCTGCTACTTGTGGCAACATTTCGCTAATAAGCATATCTACATATTCTGTTTGCTTATCGCGATATTCTGCCGGAACAGAATGTGCTCCCAAAAATGTGGCTTTAATTTCTATAGGCGTAGTTTCTTTTAATCGTTTTATAACACGCAACATTTTTAGTTCGCTTTCGGTGTTTAAACCATAACCACTTTTAATTTCAACGGCACAAGTTCCTTGTTTTATAATTTCGTTAATTCTTTGCAAAGATTGCTCGTAAAGTTCGTTTTCGCTTGTTTTTGCCAATAATTTTGCTGAATTTAAAATTCCACCGCCACGTTTAGCAATTTCTTCGTACGATAAACCTTTAATTTTATCGCTGTATTCTATTTCACGACTTCCGGCATAAACCAAATGTGTATGCGAATCGCAAAACGAAGGAAAAAGCATTTTGCCTGTGGCATCAATAATTTTATCGGCATTTATTTTTGGTAAATTTTGCATTTTTCCAAAATCAAAAATCAAATCGTTTTTTATTAAAAGATAAGCGTTTTCAATAGTTTCGATATTTGCCATATCTTTTCCTGCAACCCATTTTCGGTTGGTTTTTTCAACCTGAATAAGCGATTTTATATTTTTTATAAGTGTTATCATATCTTTTTTTTGTAAAAATATTAAAAAAAACATCTGTAAAACAATTACATTAACTTATTTTTGTTTTGTGGACGAAATAAATAATATAAGTAGCAAAGAATTATTAGAACTTATCAATAAAAAAGAGGATATTCAGATTATTGATGTAAGAATTATTGCTGATACAGCTTTACCTTTTAAAACTTCTGTGTTTATTCCTTTCGATAAATTAACTAAAAATATTGATAAAATTAGCAGAGAGAAAAAAGTAGTTTTTATTTGCGATACTGGTGCAAATAGTTTTTTTGCGGTAAAAATTCTTCAACAATTCCATAATTTTACTAACTTGTGGAATTTAAAAGGAGGAATTATTCAATTTAATTAATAATTCGTTAATTATACTAATTAAAAAAAGTTTATTTTTGTATTAACAAACCTAATTAATTAAAACATTATGGATATTATTAGCAA
>CAZRWZ010000193.1:1899-5266 GCA_964603745.1 uncultured Bacteroidaceae bacterium
CAACTTCTACTGTTGGCAATAAGGAGTTATCTACTTGGCCAACAGAAGGTACTAAATATTTATTTCAATAGAACATAATGAAAAAAATAGCCGTTTTTCCAGGTTCGTTCGACCCGTTTACAGTTGGTCACGAGAGTATTGTGCGCAGGGCATTGCCTTTATTCGACGAAATTATTATTGCAATTGGATATAACTCAACAAAATCAGGTTTCTTTTCTTTAGAAAAAAGAGAAAACTGGATTAAACAAATTTTTGAAGAAGAAGCCAAAATTAGAGTTGCTAAATACGAAGGATTAACTGTTGATTTTTGTAAAAAACAAGATGCTTCTTATATTTTACGTGGATTACGTACTTCGTCTGATTTTGAATTTGAAAGAGGAATAGGACAAATGAATAAAAAACTTTTTCCCGAAATTGAAACAATATTTTATCTTACTAAACCCGAAAATACACCAATAAGTTCAAGCATTGTACGTGATATTTTTAAACACGGAGGCGATGTGTCGCAGTTTATCCCCAATGGAATAAATTTGAATGATTGAAATAATATTTTACTTCACATCTTAATTCGTTATTTTGTTTATTGTAAGAAAAAATAGAAAACCCGAAAAGCTATGTGGTTTGAGTATATTAGAAGTCCCCTTAGTTTAATAATATGTTAATATCTACTTAGTATTAAAATATTTTTTCTTTAATCTTACTATTATCTTTGCTTTTCAATAAAAAGAAAAAAATGGCAAAAGAAGTAGTTAAAACCCCGTTAATGAAGCAATATTTTAGTATCAAGGCAAAACACCCCGATGCAATACTTTTGTTTCGTGTAGGCGATTTTTACGAAACATTTGCCGAAGATGCCATTAAAGCATCAAAAATTTTGGGTATAACACTTACTCAGCGAGCAAATGGTTCGGCATCGTCGGTTGAGCTTGCCGGATTTCCTCATCATTCGGTTGATACATATTTACCCAAATTGGTTAGAGCCGGTCAGCGAGTTGCAATTTGCGAGCAGTTAGAAGACCCAAAAATGACAAAAAAAATTGTAAAACGTGGTGTTACAGAACTTGTTACACCCGGTGTTACTTTCAACGATAATGTGTTGGAACACAAACAAAATAATTTTTTGGCATCGGTACATTTCAATAAAAATACTATGGGAATTGCTTTTGCCGATGTTTCTACGGGCGAATTCTATCTTGCCGAAGGAAATTCGGATTATATCCAAAAAATAATACACAATTTTCAACCAAAAGAGGTAATTTACGAACGCAGTAATACCGAAAAATTTAAGCAGACTTTTGGCGATGCTTTCTATACTTTTAAGCTTGAAGATTGGGCATATATATACGAAAGTTCTTACGATAGATTAACAAAACAATTTGATACAAAAAACCTAAAAGGTTTTGGTGTTGAAACAATGAAAAATGGTATTATAGCTGCAGGAGCTATTTTGCAATATCTTGATTTAACACATCACAACAACATAAAACACTTATCGAAAATTGCCAGAATAGAGGAAGAAAAATATGTTTGGCTCGACCGTTTTACTGTAAAAAATCTTGAACTTTTTGGTTCGCACAACGATGAGGCATTTACACTTGTTGATGTTATTGACAAAACTGTTTCGCCAATGGGTTCGAGAATGATAAAAAAATGGATTGCTCTGCCGCTTAAAGAAGAAATTCTGATTAAAGAACGACTTAATTCTGTTGAATATTTTATTAAAAACTCTGAAAAAAAAGACGAAATTGTAAACAAATTGCGAATTACAGGCGATTTAGAACGAATAATTTCAAAAGTTGCTGTTGGCAGGATAAATCCTCGTGAAGTTTTGCAACTACGAAATGCCTTAGAAATTGTTGATGAGGTAAAATCAATACTCGAAAAAGAAAAAAATTCTACGCTAAAAAAACTAAGCGAGAACTTAAATTCTTGCAACTCGGCAAAAGAACAAATTACAAAATACATAAACCCCGAAGCACCAAATATGGTGAACAAGGGAAATGTTATTAATGATGGTGTAAATCAAGAACTTGACGAATATAGAAATATAAAAAATTCGAGTAAAGATTTATTAGAACAAATAAGAGAACGAGAACTTGAACGAACAGGAATTTCGTCGCTAAAAATAAGTTTTAATAATGTTTTCGGATATTATCTTGAGGTTACAAACGCCCACAAAGACAAAGTTCCCGAAGAGTGGATTAGAAAACAAACTTTGACTTCTGCCGAGCGATATATCACACCCGAGTTAAAAGAATTGGAAAGTAAAATACTTGGTGCCGAAGAAAAAATATTGGGTTTAGAAACTAAAATTTATAACGAATTGGTTTTTTCTTTAATGGATTATATTCCTACTGTTCAGTTAAATGCAAATATTTTAGCCCAACTTGATTGTTTGCTTTCTTTTGCAAATATTGCAATAGAAAACAATTATGTGAAACCCGAAATAAACGATAGTTTAATTATTGATATAAAAGACGGTCGCCACCCTGTTATAGAAAAGCAACTTGCTGTTGATGAGGAATATGTGCCAAACACAGTTTATCTCGATAACAGCGAGCAACAAGTTATAATAATTACAGGCCCTAATATGTCGGGAAAATCGGCATTATTGCGACAAACTGCTCTAATTGTATTGATGGCTCAAATAGGAAGTTATGTTCCTGCAAAGGAAGTAAAATTAGGCATTGTAGATAAAATATTTACTCGCGTTGGAGCATCAGATAATATTTCTATGGGAGAATCTACCTTTATGGTAGAAATGAGCGAAACGGCAGGTATTTTAAATAATTTATCGGAACGCTCGTTAATTTTACTCGACGAAATTGGCAGAGGTACAAGTACTTACGATGGTATTTCAATTGCTTGGGCAATTGTAGAATATATTCACGAACACCCAAAATATAAGGCAAAAACATTGTTTGCTACGCACTATCACGAGCTTAACGAGATGGAAAAATCTTTTAAGCGAGTAAAGAATTTTAATGTAACCGTAAAAGAACTAAAAGATAAGGTTATCTTTCTTAGAAAATTAATGCCCGGAGGTGTTGAGCATAGTTTTGGAATTCATGTTGCAAAAATGGCAGGTATGCCAAAGTCTGTTGTTAAACGTGCCGATAAAATTTTATCTGAAATGGAAAAATCGGGCAAAAATTCTCATGCAAAACCTGTTAAAGAAATTGCTGAAAATCGTGAAGGAATGCAACTTAGTTTTTTTCAGTTAGACGATCCTGTTCTTTCGCAAATTCGCGATGAAATTAAAAATTTAGATATAGATAACTTAACTCCTATTGAGGCACTTAATAAACTTAGTGATATTAGGAAACATTTAGGTATTTAGAGCCTGCTGAAAAACACATAACAAGTT
>CAZRWZ010000194.1:0-3382 GCA_964603745.1 uncultured Bacteroidaceae bacterium
CAATTTAATTTCAAAATCATTGATGTTTAAAATATATATTATACCGATAGATAATCAAAATGACTATAAAAAACGAAGTGAATTTATAGGGAATTTTGATAACTAATCGATATTAAACTCTAAAAAAGAGAAAATGAATCCACATAAACTCCCAAAAAGCTATGTGGATTGAGTAGTAGTCCACTTCACTTATTATACTATTGTCACAAAATGTCACAAGCCATGTCACGTGTAGTCCACAGAAAAACAATGTGTTATGAATTTAGTGTTTGTATGTTTGCAGTGTTAATCTTAAAATTTTTAATTATGAAACTGAAAAATTTATTACTAGCATTAATAATGCTAACAGGAACTTGGGCAAATGCTCAAGATTTAACGCTAACAAATCCTTCGGGATTAGCCGAACCTTTTGAGGTGCTACCGGGAACAGAAATTACTGTAACATGGTCGTATTATAATGAAGAACCAACTGTAATATTAACCTACGATCAAGATCCGGGGGACGTAGATGATTATCAATACTCATTAAATTCTGAGTGGACACAACACTCAAGTGGATGGGTTGACAATGGCGACGGAACATTTAGCTTTAATTATACTGTATCCGAAGCGGTATGGATTTGGGGAGCTTATTATTCATCTTCAATGGGATATAAATTTTCTAATGTTATAAATGTAAGTATAGCATCGCCGGCTGTGGCAAGTTTAGAAGATGGGTTTATTTGTCCGGGAGGAACTGATACCGAAGTATTGAGTATTGCAGATACTTTTGATACATATCAATGGTATCACGAAAGTGTAATAATTACTGGAGCAAATGCCGCAACATATTCTGCTACAGAAACAGGATCTTATTATGTTGTAGTTGATGATGCAGGCACAAGCTATCCATCTAATCAATTAGTTATTAGTGAACTTAGTTTGGCTTTTACAGGCAGTTTAGACCAAGCAAATAATCAGATTACATTAACAGCCGAAACAGGTATGGATTCGTATAAATGGTATTCGGGAACAGATATTTCTAATATGACTGCAATTACAGGAGCAACAAATATAGAATATACTGCTGATATTACTAGTGTTTTAACATATTATGCTGTTGAAGGCACATCTGGTTCTTGTGTTATAACAACCGATGCTAGACCTGTTAGTTCCGAAATTTTTGAACCTGCAGTAATTACTATGACAGCAGATAGCAACTCTTATGGAAATGTTTGCGAAGGCTCTGTTATTAAACTAAATATTGATAATAGTATAACAGGTTATAAATGGTATAAAAATGGTGCTCATACATATGGAACACATACTGTTTCTATAACAAGTGCTTATAAAACAGGTACATATTATGTAGAGGTAGTTCCTGAAGAATGGTCTGAAATTACAGTGCAATCAGCATCTGTTGAGGCAAAATATTTTGAAATTATTGAACCTGCATTAAGTGGAGAAACATCTAACTCTTATCATTGTGCAGGTGATGCAATAAGTATTACATTAACCGACGAAGGTTATGATTATCACTGGTATGCACATACAGCATATTCGTATAATGATACAGATGAGGTAGCAGTGCCATCAGGAAACTATTCGTTTACTTTTGAACATGCTGTAAATATTACTGTAGTTGCAAAATATCAAGCTTGTGAGAACGACAAAAAAATAATTTTAAGAGATTATGCAGACGTATCTATGGGGGTTGGTATTGATAATACTGATCAAAAATATTTATGTGTTGATAGTGTTGCTAATTTAAAGTTAACAACCAATTCGTCAAATTTTGAAGATTATCAATGGTATAAATTAAATAATGGCGTTTGGGAAGAAATTGCAGGTGCAACAAGTACAACTTATGATGCTCCGGATTCGGGTTATTATAAAATAACAGGAACTCATGTTCAGTGTTCTGCGGCTCATAACGAATCTTCGCCATATCATGTATATGAATATAGAGAAAGACCAATGTATACATCAACATATCCGTATAATGGGGGCATTTGTTTAGGCGATAGTGCCAGATTAACCTTAAGCGGAACGGCTTGGAAAAATATTCAATGGTTAGAAGGAGATATACACATGACTTCAAGTGATGGATATCAAATAGTATATTTAGGAATATCAAATAGTGATACAACAAAATATTATGTTTCTAATTTTAATAAATATATTGTTAAAGCTAAACACAAATCTTGTCCTAACGGATTAAAATTAACATCTAGTGTATTAGAAATTAAACCTAAGTTTAGTCCCGAAATAGAGATGATTAATGATGCTCCTATTTATGATAAAAAAATAACCTTGTTAGATTCTGCAAATACATATTTATTTTGCGAGCAAGAATCTGTTAAATTAAAAACAGAAGAAGGTTACGAATCTTACAAATGGTATTCTAAACCATATGGATATTTTAATCAAGATGATTATGCTATTGGAGATAGTATTGTAGGTGAATTAACAGATAGTTTAACTGTGGAAGCAAATTTACAATGGATACGAGTTGCAGCCGAAAATAGCACAGGTTGTATAGGTGTTTCAAATCCTATTTTATTAGATATGAGAAACTATGCTTCTCCTGTGGTATTAGCTCATAACAATGCCGAAATATGCGAAGGAGATTCGTCAGCAATAATGTTAGCTTATCCGGGAGAATGGGGTCGCTTTGTATGGTTTAAAAATACAGAACCTATTGCAAACTCTGATAATGATACACTATGGGTTACTGAACCAGGTAATTATATAATTGGAGCATATCCTGAAGCTTGTCCCGAAAGGCTTTATACAAGTGGCACAGGTATTCAAATGGATTACTTAGAAGCAGAAATTATTGATGACATTGATAATAATGGCAATGAGTATTATTATGCTACACCTTGGGGTAATGGATATGAATTACAATGGTATTTTAATGAAAATCCAATTGAAGGAACTTCTATTAACGGTACAATTATTATTTATAAAGATAGTTTAACAGAATCGGGTATATTAAGTTGTGAGATTAAAAACGGATTACCTTGTACTGTAAACGATAGTACCGAGATAATTTTTACAAATATTGATAATTCTAGTTTTAATGATGATAATAGTATATCAATTTATCCTAATCCAACTAACGATATTATTAATATTAGTGGCTTAGATATTGACAAAGCAGAACGCTTATCGATATACAATACAGTAGGCGAAAAGGTTATGTCAAAAGAAGTTAATACAAGTTTTATAAGTTTAGCTCTATATAATGTGCCTTCGGGAATATACATTATAAGTGTTGAAAATAAAGATGGCTCAATTGAAACATTTAAAATTAGTAAAAAATAAGTTTCATAGTTAGTATCCTTTTTTTAAAACAGGGGTGTAGGTTTACACCTCTGTTTTTTTTGCTTATACATTT
>CAZRWZ010000194.1:3482-5228 GCA_964603745.1 uncultured Bacteroidaceae bacterium
CTATAATTTCAATTTCACTCAAAAACAAACCGTTACCGTCAAGCTTATTCTTGGCATCAATAAAAACAGACATTGAGTATAGCTTTTTTTAAATCTCCAATTTAATATAACCACTAATATCTTTTCCGGTTTCTAAACCTAATTTTTCTCGTAAACGCTGTTTTCTTTTACGTACAGATTCTGGCGAGATAAACGAAATATTTGCAATTTCTTGATTTTGCATACCAATCATTAAATATGCACATAAACGAGTGTCGTTTTCTGTTAAATCAGGGTGTTTTTGTTTTAATTTATCAAAGAAATCTTGATGTACTTTTTCAAAATGAATTTTAAAATCGTTCCAAATATTGTCTTGATTTGTATAATCTCTTAATAAACTTAATATATTATCAACAATACTCTTATTATCTTTATTATCTATAACTTGTATTTTTTTTACATTATTTTTCAGGTTTTCTATTAGTTCGTTTTTATTTAATAAAATAAGACTATTAGAAAGAATTTCTTTGTGCTTAATTTCAAGTTCTTTTTTCATTTTAAGAGTTTCATCTTGCAATTGTTTTTCTTTTAGTTTTGTTATTTCGTTTTCTTTTGAAACTAAAAGTAATTTTTGGTTAATCTTTTTGTTTTTGTTGCGCAAAACAATAAATATAATAAGCCCTATTAGCACTAAAACTATAAATACAAATATAAATCTAAGGTTTTGATTGTAATTTCTTTCTTGAAGCAAGATTAGTTCATTTTCGTTTTTTCCTAATTTGTAATTAAACTCAGCATATCTTTTCCATCTTCTATTTTGTGTGTTAGTAATGCTATCGGCAATTAATTTATTATCATCTAAATATTTTATAAGCTCTAATTTAGATTTTTCTACAATTCTGTTTCGTAACAACCAGTAATTACATTCTGTTTTTAATGCAGAATTATTATGTATTAACGAATCACAATTTAAAAACGAGTAATGTGCAGAATCAAATTTATTTAATCCTGAATAAGTTTTTCCTAAGTTTAGATATAAGCCATCAAGATATTTGGTATTATTATAAAACAAAGAAGTGTCAATTCCTTTTTTATATAAAAGTTTTGCTTCGTTAAATAAGCCTTCGTCTAAATAAAGATTTCCGAGTTTATTATATAAAAGAGGTAGTATTTTTTTTGAATCGTTAGCTTCAATTATAGTTATTATTTTTTTATAGTAATAACGAGCCGAATCTAGTTTGTTTTGTTTATGAAAAACAAAGCCTAATTTCATTAAATCTGAAATAATATTATCACCTTCGTTTTGTAAAACACTTAATCTGTATGATTTAGAAAAATATTCTTTTGCCTTTTCATAATCGTTGTTTAATAAATAAATATTTCCAATCTTATAATAAATAGTATTTAAATTTTCTTGTTTATTATTGTTTTTTGCAAGTAAAAGAGCTGTTTGCAAGTATTTTAAAGATTGATCGGTTTCGTATATTTGAATAAAAATATCGGCTAATTCAATATTTTTCTCAATTTGCAAATTAAAATTATTACTTTTTTTGGCAGATTTTATTTCATCAATAATATTAAATATTATTTGGGAGCTTACGTTTTCATTAAGGTTTATATCTTGTATATTTTTAGTACTGTTTTTAGTATTACAAGAACTAAACACTAGAAATATGCCCCATACTAAAGATAAAAATATTGTTTTCAACATAATTAAGTTATTCGTTTTTTAATGGTATCAAATATACTCAATTCATTTCGTTTTTC
>CAZRWZ010000195.1:0-641 GCA_964603745.1 uncultured Bacteroidaceae bacterium
TTATAAGTTTGCATTTACAAATGTTAAAATCATAGTTTTCAGCAGACCCTAAGTATTAATTAATTTTATTAATTTTTTTAATACCTACTCCATTTTTATATTCAAACTGAACTAAATATGTACCTTGTTTTAACCATTGTAAATCAATAGTTACATTATCTGTTTCAGTTTCTTTTTCCATTAAAACCCTACCTGTTAAATCCATTACTTTTATAGATTTTAATCCTTGTGCATTTATTTGCAATTTTCCTTTTGTAGGATTTGGATATATTGAAATATTATCAACTGATTTAATTTTAATTGCAGTAATAATATCAACAAAAGCACTATCAGAATTTACAGGTCCGCAATCGCCTGTAATTTCACAATAAAAATCTCCCACATCATATGCATTTGATATTGTTAAAACAGATGTATTTGTTCCTGAAATAATACTTCCTCCAACAAGACTTCCATCTGACAAAGCACTACCATTAAAATACCATTGGTATCCCGAAATATTACCACTTGCAACAACTTTTAAAGAACCTGTTCCTCCCATTACAATAGTAGTATCTTCAGGTTGCATAGTTATTACAATTTGAGGATTAACAACAACTGTTGCAATATCAGATGTTACATTTCCGCAATCGCCTGAAACA
>CAZRWZ010000195.1:741-5220 GCA_964603745.1 uncultured Bacteroidaceae bacterium
TTTAATTGCCATTGATAAGTTAAATTACTTCCCGATGCAGAAATACTTAAGTTAAAATTTTCGCCAGAACAAACTGTTGTTCCTTCTGGTTGAGTATTGATAACAGTATTATCATTAACAACAACTGTTGCAATATCAGATGTTACATTTCCGCAATCGCCTGAAACAATACAAGTATATTCTCCTGCATCAGTATTTGTTGCATTTGCAACCGAATATGTATTTGCAACAGAATCTACAATATCAACACCATTTAATTGCCATTGATAAGTTAAATTACTTCCCGATGCAGAAATACTTAAGTTAAGATTTTCGCCAGAACAAATTGTAGTTCCTTCTGGTTGAGTAAGTATTTCTGTTCCTGTACTAATATTATGATTAGCTCCCAAATTATTACGACTTCCATCAGGGTCGTTATAGGCAGGGTCTGGGTCGCCTGCATCTATACAAGGCGAGTTAGATTGTAGATTGTATTCTGTTTCGCTTATTTTACAAAATAGCGGATCGCTGTTAAAACAACCAGTGCCTGTTTCGTAAGCAGCTTGGTCTATATCGCAATATGTTACATTACAACTAGCTCCATTGGTATTGGCAATAATATCTCCACCAGAATTTTGCCAAAAAATTGTGTTTTTACAAGTACTGACAGGTGCTCTGTTATGAATAGCACTTCCGTTTCCTTCATTATTAATAAAGGTACAATTTGTTACTTCGCCAGTAGAACCAGAACCCCAGTTATAAATACCTCCTCCAAAATTAGAGCTATTAATATTTGCATCTGCTATATTATTAGCAAATAAACTGTATTTAATTATTATTTTTGAATCCCAATTACCAATAGCAGCTCCTGCTCCTGCAATATTGTTATAAAAAATACAAGAATCAATAAGTATAGAACCTGTACAGAAATAATTAGCTATTCCTGAACCTTGTTTCCCTGCATTATCTTTAAAATTACAATTAGCTATTCTAACATTATTTACATTTTTATTTAGCATTCCGCCACCCATATCTGTTTCGTTATTTGTTGTTCCATCTGCATTACCATCACTTACGGTAAAGCCGTCGAGCACAATATAATCGTGTCCTCTTACAACATTATAGCAGTTGTCAGACGAATCGTTTAAAACTTCAATATCACCGCTAAGTATAGTTTCATTATTTTTAAAATCTCTTTGATTTAATTCTGTTTCTGTTGCGTTAAATCCACCAAAAACAAAAACGCTGTCGGGAATATTAAAAGTTTTGGTACGGTTATCTGTAGGGCTATCATTACCATTAACATCAACCGAAGGTTTGTATGTTCCTGCTGCAACCCAAATTGTATCGCCTTTTTCGGCACTGCTTAATGCCGATTGAAAATCAGTATATGCATCTTCCCAACTTGTTCCATTGTTATAGCCTGTTGCAGATTGAGATACATATTTAATATTTGTATTGCAAATTCCATGATTAGCTCCCAAATTATTACGACTTCCATCAGGGTCGTTATAGGCAGGGTCTGGGTCGCCTGCATCTATACAAGGCGAGTTAGATTGTAGATTGTATTCTGTTTCGCTTATTTTACAAAATAGCGGATCGCTGTTAAAACAACCAGTGCCTGTTTCGTAAGCAGCTTGGTCTATATCGCAATATGTTACATTACAACTAGCTCCATTGGTATTGGCAATAATATCTCCACCAGAATTTTGCCAAAAAATTGTGTTTTTACAAGTACTGACAGGTGCTCTGTTATGAATAGCACTTCCGTTTCCTTCATTATTAATAAAGGTACAATTTGTTACTTCGCCAGTAGAACCAGAACCCCAGTTATAAATACCTCCTCCAAAATTAGAGCTATTAATATTTGCATCTGCTATATTATTAGCAAATAAACTGTATTTAATTATTATTTTTGAATCCCAATTACCAATAGCAGCTCCTGCTCCTGCAATATTGTTATAAAAAATACAAGAATCAATAAGTATAGAACCTGTACAGAAATAATTAGCTATTCCTGAACCTTGTTTCCCTGCATTATCTTTAAAATTACAATTAGCTATTCTAACATTATTTACATTTTTATTTAGCATTCCGCCACCCATATCTGTTTCGTTATTTGTTGTTCCATCTGCATTACCATCACTTACGGTAAAGCCGTCGAGCACAATATAATCGTGTCCTCTTACAACATTATAGCAGTTGTCAGACGAATCGTTTAAAACTTCAATATCACCGCTAAGTATAGTTTCATTATTTTTAAAATCTCTTTGATTTAATTCTGTTTCTGTTGCGTTAAATCCACCAAAAACAAAAACGCTGTCGGGAATATTAAAAGTTTTGGTACGGTTATCTGTAGGGCTATCATTACCATTAACATCAACCGAAGGTTTGTATGTTCCTGCTGCAACCCAAATTGTATCGCCTTTTTCGGCACTGCTTAATGCCGATTGAAAATCAGTATATGCATCTTCCCAACTTGTTCCGTCGTTATTGCCTGTTGCCGATAGATTTACATATTTAAGCTGTTTATTTTTCTTAAAGAAAAATATATGAAAACCATCATCAGTATTGTTATCAATATCGTATTGTGCTCCTATTATATCATTAGTACCATTTCCGTCTATATCGCCCATAGCAAAATCATGATAGTTTCCAAGACCAAAACCAAAATGAACTTCATCAGAAGTAAAATTACCATTACCGTCATTATAAAGAATAACCACACCATCAAACTTATCTCTTCCACCGGCAATAACATCAATATCATTATCGCCATCTATATCAAAAACTGAAACTGCCACAAATCCTGTTGAAAAGTTTTTTAAAATGGTGTCAGCTGTCCAAACTAAATTGCCGTTAGATTCTCCTCCCATTAATGCAACAATATTACCATTGCTTGCTGAGAAATATACTTGATCTATGTATCCATCGTTATTTAAATCGGCTGCCGAAAATTTTGATGATTGTACAGCATCAGGATTTTTTAAATTATCATTAGATGCAATAGAAGATGACCAAGCAGGAGTTGTTTCATTAAGTTTATTTGTATATGCACGCATAAAATTTGTATTATCTGAATATCTTTGTGTTACTCCTATAATATCAAGATAATTATCTCCGTTTATATCTATTGCATTAACACCGTGGCAAACAGCAGAACCACCGTCTGAAGGAGCTGCACCTGCAGTAAATGCTCCTGTGCCGTCGCCATAATATATTTTTAAATATGAATAATCTGTAGAAATTAGAATATCAAGATTACCGTCTTTGTTATAGTCTGCAATAATAGTTTGCCAACCGTATGTGTTGTCTAAATGAGTAAGTGTCCAATTTCCAGAGCCTTCGTTAATACACAGATATGTACCGCTATTTCTAAATGTTGCAACAGCATCTACATCACCATCGCCATCAAGGTCGGCAGCGTCAATATCATGTATGTGAGAACCCGGAGACGGAAACCCGTCATAAATTGAATCCACTTTAACTAATGTGTCATTATCATTTGAATATGTCCATATTTCTATATGATTGTTAGTGTTGTTGGCACTCCAAACATCAACAATACCATCGTTGTTGTAGTCTTTTAGGGCTGTTGCCTGATAAATATTTCCGGCAGAATAGTGTTGCTCTCTTAATAAATCTTGAGAAAACACATTTGCAGTTATTAAAACTGCAATTAAAATTGTGTAAATTTTTTTCATCTTTTTTAATTTTTTTTTTATTGCTTTTAATATACAATAACTGATTAATTTAATTGATTTTTAATCCTAATTGGAATATTTAATTTTCCAATGCTTGCGAGTTTGTTAATTGTAGAAAATTAATTAAAACTCAGCTTGTTATCCTGTATTATGGATAGCTGTTTTATTTTTCATTTTAACCTCCTTTTTTGTTATTTAATGTCTTTTTAAAAAAAAATATTTTTAAAAAGGTTATTTGTTTATTTTTCAAAATTATTACTTATTTTATTAATTTGATATGTTATAAAACATTTTAAATATTTTTATGATTGTAGGGTAAGTATATTGCTTAGTAGTAAGGATATATTTGGTATTGAGCTTTTTTTTATTACACAAAAATATTAAAAAAAATATGAGAAACTGTTATTAGCAGAAATATTAGAATTAATTTCAAATCATATTCTTAAAAATGTAGTATATGTTAATTATTATAACAATAAAAGAATGTGTAATTCTTTACCTAGTGTCTGCTGAAAAACGCATAACAAATTGTTGTAAAGTAGCTTAAGCTAAAGTATGCTATTGTAAGTGCAAACTTTTTAATAGTATATCCTTATAAGTTTGCATTTATAAATGTTAAAATCATAGTTTTATGCAGACCCTACCTAATAAATTAACTATTACCTTAAATCCGCAAGTCAGGGTTTCACTCTGTTAGTTTATAAGTTGTTAAATACTAATCAGTTTCACTTTATTTTAAATAGTGAAGCCCTGACTATTAATATTTTAAAACTAAACCTGCGGATATAAGGTATTA
>CAZRWZ010000196.1:0-5188 GCA_964603745.1 uncultured Bacteroidaceae bacterium
TTTAAATTTATAAGCGTAACGCAGAAATCGGACTTTATAGACAGACACTATTTAGGGATGTACAATTATCTAATCCCTAGTTCGAGTAAGATTAATAAGCTTAAATAACCATTTTGGTAATGGTTTCGATATTTCTCTTTTTCTTAAATCGAGATACCAATTTAATTTTTTAAGAATAGGTATTTTGTGAGTTTCAACAAATTCTATTAATGTGCCATCGGGGTCTTCTATATATGTAAAATGACCTGCTGCTTCGCCCATATCGAATGAATTTGCAGAGTCTACCGTAAATGGCTGTCCAAATTCTTCGCATTCTTTTTTCAAATCGGCCATTCCAATAATATCAAAACACAAATGTATATATCCTAAATCGCCCCAAAGCCTATTTTCATAAATTTTCTTAGGCTCTCTATCTTGAACCGAAACAAGTTCCATTCTGCTTGCCCCAAGTAATTCGCTAAAAGCTCCTTTTCTTTTTTCGCTGTGGTCTAACAATACTCTGCGAATTTTATTTTTTCCTCCTGCAATACCTGCAAAATCTTCAAACACTTCGGTTTTATCAAACACTACAGTATCGTATCCTAAAATTTTAGAATAAAATTCTTTTGCTTTATCAATATCTGTAACACCTATAACAGCACCATAATTTCCACCAAATATTTTAGTTTGGTTTAAATTCCAACGATTATCTTCTTCTATTTCAAAAATATTACCGTAAGGATCTTTTACATAAAAATGTTGTTTTCCTTCGGGAGATTTAATAAGTTCTGAAACAAAATCTACTCCATTTTCTTTCAATTTATTAAAAGCATTAGCAATATTATCGGCTTTTATTTTTGTTATAAAAATTCCTATATCACCAAGTTGGATTTCAAAATTTGCAGCTTGAGGTGTTCGGCTTTTATATTGCCAAATTTCAAAACCTCCTCCACCTTTTAAATTCAGTGCTAAAATAGCATGACGTTTTTGTGGTTTATTGTCGGTATATGGCAACATTAAATTTGCTTCTGCCGCCTCGTCAAACATTGCTACATCAAAACCAAAATTCTTTCTGTACCAAGCCCATGCTTCATAAACATCTGAAACTCCAATACCAATTTGCTGTATTCCACTTATTAACTTTGTCATTTTATTAGGTTGGTTTAATTTTTCTTACAATATTATTAAAAATAAATGGGAAAAAGCGTTTTAAATAAATCATTATTAATTCTTTCCCACCTATCAAAATCTCTTTTTTATCTTTTGCTAAAGCTTTAATCATTTTTTTTGCAAATTTTTCTGACGACATTGCATTTGCTTGTCCGTCATCCATTTTGCCATGTTTTTTGCCACTTTGCGTGATAGCATTTATCGAAATATTTGTGTTAACTCTGCCTGGTGTTACAATAGAAACTTTTATGTTATCTTGTTGATGTTCAATTCGTAGAGTTTCGTAAAATCCGTGTAAAGCGTGTTTTGCTGCCGAATATGCCGAACGCAGCGGAAAACCAAAATATCCGACAGGAGAACTCATTGTTACAATATGACCATATTGCTGTTTAATCATATATGGCAATACTGTTTTTGCCATTGCTATATTGCCAAAATAATCAATTTCCATTATTTTTCTGTCAATATCTAAAGCTGTATCTTTTATAAAAGAACGCTGAGAAATACCACTATTTATTATTAATAAATCAATAATATTATAATGAGAAATAGCTTGTTCTGTTTTGTTTTTAAAGCTATCTATTTTGAGCAAATCTAAAGGTAAAACCATACATTCGGCACCATTTTTTTCGCACTGGGTTTTTATTTTTAAAAGCTCTTGTTCGTTTCGCGAGGATAGTATCAATTTTGCTTTATGCTTAGAGAATTCAATGGCAAGTGCTTTCCCAATTCCTGAAGAAGCACCAATTATCCAAACAACTTTTTCTCTATAAAACATACGTGTTTATTATTTATGCAAAGATAAAATATTAAGGGGACTTCTAATAATTATTTTCTTGTTGAAAAATTAGTTTTTAAAACTCCCCTTAATTTATCCTTTTAGTTTAAAACTTAATAAAAATCCTATTAACAAAAGAGCTGTAATACCAAATGCAAGGTAATTATATCCAATAGAATTTAAAACTGCTCCGCCCGGAATTGCAAAAAACATTCCTATTGAGGTAATATTATTTTGAATAGCAATGTAAACAGGGCGTTTCTCTTGTGGGGATATTAAAAAAATTAGGTTCATAAACGAAAGTTTAAAACCATCAACGGCAGCACCTGCAACAACAAAAATTGCAGAATACATTATTAAATTACTCGATAAAGTAATCATTATCATAGAAATAATCATTAAAGCAAACGATATTTTAACTATTAAACTGTTTTTGCCAAGTCCTGATAATTTGCCCCAAATAATATTGCTAAGCATTGAACCGCCTATTAATAAAAAAGCGAATAAACCTGCATAAGCTTCGGTTAAGTTTAAATCTTTTATTGCTTTTATTCCCACAAATGGGAAAATAAAAAGGTATGTGTAAGATAATAATCTTGTGTAAATTTGATATTTTAACAGTTTATCTTTTTTAAGTATTTTTCCTGCATTTTTTAAGAATTTGCCAAAGCTGTTTTCTCTTTTTGTAATTTCTTCTTTAGGAAATTCTTTTACCAAAATTACCGATAGATAGCCCAAACTCATAACAAAAGCACTAACAATAAACAGTATTACAAAAGAAATAGGTTTGTCGAAATATACTAAGGCCCATGCACTTATGCCTCCTACAAGAATAGCACTGATACCTGCAAAAAATTGGCGATATGCCATAGTTTTGCCACGATATTCGTTTGTGAAAGATTTTCCCATCAACTCAGAAAAATATACTGTTCCGAAACCTGCCGAAAAAGAAAACAAAAACAGAAATAAACCAAAAAGCCAAAGTGTTAGAACAGGGTTTGTTGTTCCGAAAAAATAGATTGAAACGCCTATACTAAACCAAGTTACAAACCTAAAAAAGAAGATTATTTTTAGTGCGGGCATAACTTTTTTATATCCTTGAGCATAGAATGCTGCATACAATTGCATAAGTACCGAGCCGCCACGCAAAAGCGATGAAAACAAACCTATTAACACATTATTTGCACTAAAATAATTTACAATTACAGGTAAAATTGTTGATGGCTCGGCAATTCCAATTCCTGCAGAATAGAAAAAACCGTGCGAAATAAATTTCCATCGATTCGATGCTATATCAACTTTCTTTTCTTCCAAAATTATTTACTTTTATGCAATAAATTGTCAATTACTTTTGGAAAAAACTCGTATTCTAATTTATGTATTTTTTCGGCTAATTTTTCGGGAGTATCTTGTTTGTTAATCTCACATTTTGCTTGAAAAATTGTATCTCCCTCGTCGTAATTTTCGTTAACATAATGAATTGTAATGCCCGATTGTGTTTCTTCGTTTTCTATAATTGCATTATGCACATTCATTCCATACATTCCTTTTCCGCCATAATTTGGCAAAAGTGCAGGGTGTATATTTATAATTTTATTATCGAATTTTTTAATTAAATATTTTGGTATAAGCAAAAGAAAACCGGCAAGAATAATAAAATTAATATTGTAATTTTTTAGAGTATTTAGTACTAATTTGCTATCACTAAAATCTTTTTTAGTAATAATTTTACAATCTATACCAAGTTTTTTTGCACGTTCAATAACAAAGGCATTTTTGTTATTTGTTATTATCAAGTTAATTGTAACATCTTTATTATCAGAAAAATAATTAATTATATTTTCGGCATTAGAACCCGAACCCGAAGCGAAAATTGCAATGTTTGTCATTCGTTTATTTTTTTAATGCAAAGGTATAAAAAATAGTGGTATTTTAGTTAGACCGAATATCTGTTATTCAAATAATAATAATTAATTTTGAAGAAAAAATATATGTCAGAATTTTCGAGTACAGCAGAAGTTAGAATTGAGAAACTAACAAAATATATGAAAGGTCTTTTAAACGGAGAAAAAGGTCTTGACCTTGTAAAAAAGTACGATATTATTACCGATAATTTTATTCCGTCGGATATTTTAGAAACTTTCGATAATATTTTTGCTTTTGAGCCAGATATTGAAAAAATAAAATTGGTGTCTAATAAATTATTTAATATTCTATATAAAACTTTTAACGAATATCCATCTATTGAAGTTTCTAAAAACAGCTTTTTATTTTATGTAATAGAAGATAATAAGCTAATTAATGATGTTCTGCAAAATGCTAAACCTGCAATAAAATCGATAAACAAAGGAAAAATTAAACAAGAGGATTTAAACGATATTAAAAAATATTTTACCGAGCTTATAAAAATTGACAGGCACTACACGCTTAAAGAAAATGTTTTGTTTCCGGTTTTGGAAAATAATTGGCAACACTACGATTGTTTGAAGCTAATGTGGTCTTTTCACGACGATATTAGAAAAAACATTAAAAAAACTATTGAAATTTTAGAAGCAAAAGATTTTGATTTGAAATTGTTTAATAAAGTTTCATCGGTAGTATATTTTAATATTCGCACCATTATTTTTAGAGAAGAACGTGTTTTGTTTCCAGTTATTTTAGAAACTATTACAGATGAAGATTTAAAACAAATGCTTGCCGAAAGTATTGATATTGGCTATGCTTATTTAAACACAGAAGAAATAAAAATTGAGAATAAGAAATCTAAACTCGACAAATCTGGTATAATAAATTTTGATACCGGAAGTATTACAGTAAAAGAAGCCGAACTTATTTTTAATCATTTACCTGTTGATTTAACTTTTGTAGATAAAAATGATACTGTAAAATATTTTTCTATTCCTAAGCATAGAATTTTTCCTAGAACAAATGCTATTATTGGCAGAAAAGTACAAGATTGTCATCCGCCTGAAAGTGTAGATGTTGTAGAAAAAATTGTTAAAGCATTTGAAGAAGGTAAAAAAGACAAGGCTGCATTTTGGATTAAAATGGGACCACAATTTGTTTTAATACAATATTTTGCTGTTCGTGATGAAAACAATGAATTTTTAGGTACTCTTGAAGTGTCGCAAGAAGTTTCAGAAATTAGAAACTTAACCGGCGAAAGACGTTTGCTTGATTGGGAAGATTAATCTGATATACTCAATCTATTTGGCAAATTCAGTTTTTTCAACTTTATATAACTTATCGGAACGACGAATT